>MHJU01000011.1:11533-20488 GCA_001818155.1 Candidatus Jacksonbacteria bacterium RIFCSPLOWO2_02_FULL_44_20
CTCGCAGAAAAATTTTCTCCCCATTTTTAATTTGTGGATAACACGACTTTGATTTTCTATTTTGTTTCGATTATACTCAAGCTATAGAAAAAGGTAAAATTATCCAATTCTATGATTACAAAAAAACAACGAGAAGTCCTTGTCTTTGTCAAATTTTACTCAAAAAAGAAGGGTTACGCACCTTCTCTTAAGGAAATATGCAAGCATTTTAAGCTTTCCTCTGTTTCTACTGCGCATTATTTTATATCAAAACTCAAAAAATCCGGTTACTTGGAAAGGTTAAAAAACAAAGCGCGCGCTATCAGCGTTCCGGAAAAGGAGTTTTTGGTAAAAATTCCTCTTTTAGGGATTATTGCCGCGGGAGAACCGATTGAGGCAATTAGTCAGCATGAATTTATTGCTGTGCCAAAAATAAAATTGCCGGAAATGGGCAATATGTACGCCCTGAGAGTGCGTGGCAACAGTATGATTGATGAAAATGTTAAGGATGGCGATATCGTGTTGGTAAAACAACAAAAAGTTGCGGAAAATGTACGAAAGAAAGCTACTTTGATAATTGATTATGAAAATAGACTGAAGAAATTCAAAAAGAAACAAGATAAAATATTCAAGAAATTAATATCAAGAAAAAAATGCCCGGTATGTAATCAAAAAGAAGATTCTGATGGCCGATGTAAATGTGTAAACGGAGACGCTTGGTAAATTAAAAAGGTAATTGTGGAGGTTTTGTTTGTGGCGGGATTATTCCGTTGCGGTATTTTCCTGTATTTCCGTTACTATTTTTTCTATCCGCAAATGTTTTTTCTACGACATGTTTAGACATTTCTTCGTCTACTATTTTTTTGTAACTCAAATAATTTTTTAACCTATTTTCAGCATCTTTTACATACTCTTTTGAAATATCTATACCGATATAATTTGAATTTAATAATTTTGCGGCTAAGCAAGTTGTTCCGCTACCGACATAGGGATCTAAAACCACTCCTTTTTTACCGTCCAGAATAGAATAAATTATTCTTGCTGGCAAAACTAATGGAAATGGAGCCGGGTGTCCATTTTTTCTTTCTGGCGGAAACCGCCAAATTGAGGTTAATAATGCATGTTTAGATTGTAACTCTATGCCGATTTTATTCTAAAATCAATAATTTCCTCATCCATTAGCTCACTATCAACTATATCTAATATTTTATGAGATTGATAGTTGTTTTCTTGAATTTGATTATCCGCGTATTTTTTCTTACTTTTAATATTTTCAGGAACTTCAATTTCGTACTGAACTTTTTCGGTTCTCGTAATTGTTTCGTATTTAGTTAGAAAGTATTTCATATTTTTTAAGATTTAATTTTCCATTTTTTAAAATCCTTCCACATTTCTTTTATTAATTTTTCTGATGCTAATTTAGTATCATTTCTAAATTTAGGGATAGTTAAATTTCCTTTTTCGTCGGAATACAAATGATAGAGAAAAATCGGCGTTGTTAGTGTACAACATTTTATAAAAGTTTGAACCGTAAATAATTTGAAAAACCAAGTATTGATATTCTCGTCATTCCCCCTACATACTAAAAATAAATAGTTGTTTTTATTACTTATCGCCTTAAACATTTCAGTCAGCATAACCGTGCCAAAAAACTTACCGTTATCTTTTGAGGAATATTTTACCTCAATAAAATATTTTTGATCATCTTTTTCCCCAATTAAATCACAGCTACTATTTTTAGCCAATTCCACATTATTAAATCCATTTCTTTCTAGCCACTCGGCGCATTTCCTTTTTGCCAATTTATCTGAAATTGTCTTGATTTTAGCCATATATTTGCATTTTTATCTTGCAAATATATGCTATAATAAATTTTCAATCGCGTCGAGTCAGTTTTAATATCCATCTTTAATAAAAATTTTGCGGTTTAGCTTCACAGGCAATAACCTTACCGCCAATTTGAGTTGATTGTTTGAAGCCATTATATCCTATTTTGGTATTGGTTGGCGTGTAACCCGCCAAAGAAACAGTAATGTATTCCCGAAGAAGCGAGGAATTTTTATCGTTAATATAAATTGTAATCAATCCGTTAAAAAGAGCGATAAGCTGGTCCTTGGATTTATCCAAAAGCAATAATGCTAATTCTTTGTGAGGTTTTGTGGCGTAAGCCTTTATTACTTCGTAAAGTTCATTGTTCATAATTTATATTATGAAGTTTAAGATTTTTCAAACTCCTCTAACAGCATAAATTGGTGGACTTAGCGAGAGTCGAACTCGCGTCTCCGCAATGCGAATGCGGCGTACTGCCACTGTACTATAAGCCCAAAAAATGCGGGACTTTGGTGCCTCCGAGAGGATTTGAACCTCTAACCCTTGCGGGACATGGTCCTAAGCCATGCGCGTATACCGGGTTCCGCCACGGAGGCGTGAGACTTCAAGCGTCTGAAATGTATCACTTCAGCGCGTTCTATGTCAATTTTACTGGAGTTTTAGTATACTTGACTTATATGCGCTCATTGTTTCAATACAAAAAAACTCGCTTGTCTTTGCTGATAATCGTTTTTGGAGTAGTCGCGCCGGAGTTTTTTGCGCTGGCAGAGCCGCGTTCAGTTGTCATCACTGAAATCGCCTCCTCGCTTCCAACGGACGAGGAATGGATTGAGGTTTATAATACGACAGATGGAATTGTGGACATAAGCGCATGGCGGTTTGTTGAAGATTTTACAGAAAACGATCCGGATGGAGTTCGCCACAAACTCACTTCTTATCGGGCTGATTCACTTCTTGATCCCCGCGAGTACGCAATTATCGCAAACAATGCCGCTCTATTTTTGGAAAAGCATCAAGATTTTTCCGGCGCGCTTTTTGACAGTTCATGGGGTTCGCTTAAAGAAACAGGAGAAAAAATAGAGATCATTGACGGAAACGGCGTTGTTATTGAGGAATTCTCGTATCTACAAACAGATGACGGAATTCTTGCCCGCAAAGATCCATTTTTTTCTGATTATTCTTCTCTAAACTGGGTGAACGTTCAGGGAGGCGGGACTCCGGGGAAACCATACGACGCAATTATTTTGCCTTTAACTCCCGCGTCTCAAACCTCAACTCCTGCTGAAATTTCGCCTAATTCGTCTTCTTCAGAACAGGTAATTTTTCCTGTTAAGCCGCTTGAACCGCCAACCGCGGCGGCTGGAATCAATGTGGCCGCGCGCGTCGGCGAAACAATTATTTTTGACGGTTCGCGTTCGTATGACTCAAGCGGAGGAGAGCTTTTGTACCATTGGGATTTCGGCGACGGAACAAAAGCGGAAGGCGCTGTAGTAAAACACGCATTTTTACTTGAAGGCGATTATCGCGCTTTGCTCACTGTTTCAAATAGCGTTGGCAATGATTCGGACTCTGCGCGGGTTACTGTTGTAGGAGATTCATCAGAGCCCGCTCTTTTGAAAAACAATGAACCATTGGCGCTGACTCCGGAGGACACAAGAACGCTTCCACCTAAAACCGAGGCCGTGATTCAAGGTATTGTAACTGTTGAGCCTGGTATTTTTGCAAAGACATATTTTTACATTAGCTCTAAAGACGGCACAGTCGCCTCGCAGGTTTATTCAGCGGACGGCGAGTTTCCTGATCTACATATCGGACAAGTTATTGAGGCCGCTGGAACCATTTCATCATACTACGGAGTGAAACGGATTATTACGCGCGCGCCGGGCGCAATTTCAGTGATCCGCGGAGAAGACCCATTACCGGGGGAAGAAGTGGCTTTATCGCTTATTGATGATGCTTATCTCGGACGTTTAATTACCCTTAAAGGCGCGGTGTTGAAAGAGGATGGGAAAATTTTTATAACAGCCGATGACGGGGGGCGCATACGAGTTGAGGTCAAGAATGGGACTGGTATAAGCAAAACCGATCTTCATGAAGGAGTTTTAGTTTCTCTCACAGGTATTATTGATAAGACAGTAAACGGATTGCGCTTTTTGCCGCGGTATCCTGGCGATATTGTCGTTGTTACTCCAATTGATGTTGATGCGCCAGAGGGCGTTTCAAACAAAAGCCGCGTTCTTGGCGAAAAAGCCGAAATTGTTCTTCCGGAGATCGAATATACTCCTTCAATAGAGACTCTTGAATACACAACCGATGAGCAATCACGCTCGGGCATTGTCAAGTATCTTGTTGCAACCGCGGCGGCGCTCGCTTTTATTCTCGCCGGAGTTTTTGTGCGCGAGCGACAGGAGAAACAACGGATCAGTTCATCGTAATTGTCAGCGCGCGCGAGGTGTGCTATAACATTCCTTAACTTTGGGGCCCATAGCTTAGCCTGGCAGAGCGTCTCCATGGCATGGAGAAGGTCGGGAGTTCGAATCTCCCTGGGTCCACCAATGTATGCTTTATGATAAAACATCCAGATCAGCGAGTAGGCATGTTTGTGGACGTGCAGAACATGTACTACTCGGCGAAAAATTTATTTGACAGGCACGTTAATTTTGGCGCTCTATTAAAAGAATCGGTCTCGGAGCGAAAACTTATCAGGGCAACCGCGTACACAGTGAAAGCGCAGATTCCGGAAGAAGGAAGTTTTTTTGAAGCGCTCCGCGGTCAAGGTTTTGAAGTTAAATCAAAAGAACTTCAAATTTTTCCAGGCGGCGTGAAAAAAGGCGACTGGGACGTCGGTATTGCGATTGACGCCATAAAACTTTTGTCCCAGCTGAATGTTGTCGTGCTCGTTACAGGAGATGGGGATTTTTTGCCGCTTGTTGAATATCTGCAGTATCATGGACTTTTAGTTGAGCTTGTCGCATTCAAGCGAACAACCTCTGCAAAATTGCTGGAGAAAGTTGACGCGTTTATTGATCTAGAAGAGAACGCGCGAAAATTTTTGATGCCAAAAGCGGCGTCATCAGCGTTTCGCCGCCGCGCTGAACGCGACGATCAGGGGCGAAGGACATCCCGCCGCGCCCAAGAGTAGTGAAAGTTGCATTTTTTGCGCAGTATGTTAGTGTAAAATTCATCTCTAAAATATGGGACGATACCTTGGACCAATTCACAAATTATGCCGCCGCGAAGGAATGCCGCTTTGCGACTCGCCAAAATGCCCTGCGCGAGGCAGACGCGCATATCCGCCGGGTCAGCACGGAGCAAAGGGTCAGAGAAGAGCGCCTTCTGTGTACGCTCGGCAATTACGGGCAAAACAACGCGCCAAGCGCATGTACTGTCTTTTGGAAAGGCAATTCCGCCGTTTTTTTGATCTAGCGGTAAAAATGAAAGGCGCAACAGGAGATAACCTTTTACGGCTTTTGGAATTACGTCTTGATAACGCGGTGTATCGGCTAGGGCTTGCTGACACTCGTCGCGGAGCTCGTCAGATGGTTACGCACAAACACATCATCGTAAATGGCAAGAATGTCGGCATTCCATCCTATATAGTGAAGATTGAAGATGTTATCGCGTTTGCTCCAGGCGCCGCAAAGAGCGCGGAGTTTACCGAACGACTCTCTGGACTCTCAAAAAAACCGCGCCCCGCATGGCTTTTATGGGACTCGGGGAGCAATTCCGGAAAAGTCGTAACCGAACCGGAAATTACTGATCTTATTGAACCACTACAGCCGAATATGATTGTGGAGTTGTATTCTAAATAAAGCGATAATTGAAAAAAATGAGATCGGCGTTTATAGCGCCGATTTTTTTATACGCTAAACCGAAAATAGCAGACGTCTCCATCTTTCATCGCATACTCTTTCCCCTCAATGCGGACGAGCCCTTTTTCTTTTGCGCCGTTCCAGCCGTTTTCTGAAATAAAGTCGCGCCAGTTTACAACCTCTGCGCGTATAAACCCAAGTTCAATATCAGAGTGAATTTTTCCTGCTGACTCTGGCGCGAGAGCACCGTTTTTAATTGTCCACGCACGTGTTTCTTTTTCGCCGCTTGTGAAAAAAGTTATGAGCCCGAGAATGGCGTACGACGCGCGAATAAACGTATCAAGCCCGGTTTCGGTTCGCGAAAGAGCTGTAAGATAGTCGTTGAGTTCCTTGTCCGCGACTCCGGCGAGTTCAACCTCCTCTTGGATATTCAAAATAATAGTTGATTCGCGCGGGATTGGAAGGCGATACTTTTCTATGATAGCTGAAGAAGTTTTTGATGAATCATCTGTATTTAGCACATAGAGCATCGGTTTTGCCGTGAAGAGGTTCAGCTGTTTCACAAGCGCTCGTTCATCTTTTGTAAGAGAAGCATCGCTCGCGGTTTTCCCCTGCTTCAGCGTCGCATCTAATTTTTGCAATAAGGCTATAAGCGCGGCGGCTTCTTTCACCCCACTGCGCTTCTCGCTTTCAAGCGTCCGGATGCGTTTTTCAATTACATCAAGATCGCTCATAATAAGTTCCAGAAGAATTGTTTCAGAGTCCTCTTTCGGATTGATGCGCCCGGAAACGTGGACGACATTTTCCGCCTCAAACGCGCGTACAACATGCGCGATCGCGTCTACCTCTTTGATGTGAGAGAGAAAGGTGTTGCCAAGCCCTTCTCCTTCATGCGCGCCTTTTACAAGCCCGGCGATGTCAACAAATTCAATTACCGTGGGAATAATTTTTTTTGAATGCGAGACCCGCGCAAGTTCTGAAAGACGCGGGTCAGGCACGGCAGTAACGCCCACATTTGGCTCAATTGTGCAAAAGGGATAGTTCTCGCGCGGCACCTCTTTTTTTGTGAGCGCCGTGAAAAGAGATGATTTTCCGACGTTTGGCAAACCGACGATTCCTATTTTCATATCAAAAGTATTGATCACGACAGTCTCCGGGATTGACCGTATTTATGAAGTCTAGTAAAATATAAGAAAATAGCAAGCGAATTTTATGAAATCATATCGCGCAATCATTTGGGTATCATTTCTTCTCATCCTCGGCGAAGGAATTATTTTATCAGGTTTGAATTTTGCGCCAGTTGCGTCTGATATAAGTCTAGTTTTAGGCGACACGACTAACGCTTTCTTGGAAGAAATCGGTACAACACCGCATCCGGCATCGTACTACACTCCGGAAATGATTGATCCAGATCCTGTTCTAATTGATGATGTCGTTCTTGCGGAAACTGCAGATACAGATATTGATAAAAAAATAATCGCGCCTGTTTCCACAGATGTAGATGATCTTGCAGTAGTTTCATCGGATTTTGGAAACCAGCCGCAGGTGGATCGATTCGTTGAAGCTTTGAATACTAGAGCTCTTGGCGAAGCGCCGCGATCAACCAGTGTTGGCGCAGAGAATGAAACTAGAGCCTCCGGTGTTCCAGAACTCATGCAAAAAAATGAACGGCTGTATCGCGAACGTCTTATGAAAGAACTGGACGAAGTGCGCAAAGATCTTGAATCGTTTAGCGATAAACTTGACTGATGGAAGGAATCATAGTAATGTAATCGGACTTTATGACTATTATTCGTCTCACAAGAGTAGGGAGGAGAAACCAGCCGTTTTTCCGCGTTGTCGTTACTGAAAAATCCCGCAGTACGAAATCCAAAGTTTTGGAGATCGTCGGTTCGTTTAACCCGAGAGATCGGACAAAATCTTTGGTCCTGAAAAAAGAGCGAATTCTTTACTGGATTTCAAAAGGTTCGCAAGTATCGGATACAGTGCATAATTTACTAATTTCCGGCGGTGTTTTAACAGGATCAAAGCGTCGCGTTACTCCTAAGACATTAAAAAAGAAAAAAGGAACTGTTGTCGCCGCGCCGACAAAATCCGAGAAACAAGCATAATATACATGCAGGATACTCTCGTACAATCTCAAAGACCAAGCAAAAAAGCTCTTGAGGAAGAACGCGATCGCATTAAGGCAATTCTTGCCCGCCGCGCGAAAAAGGATCCTCAAATTGCCGGTAATTATGTTACCGAATTTCCTCAAACCGGAAACGATATTGACGACGACGTGTTTGAAGAGGAGGAATATGAGGTGAATCTCGCGATTGAACAGTCGCTTGAAAAGCGGTTAAAGCGGATTGAAGAGGATTTGGCAAATATTGCCTCCGGGACCGTATGAGGCAGTGTAGTAGAGGAATAATTTTTTTTATTTTTGATCGTCTGTTGAAACACATTGTTACGCAAAGCGATGGTTTTTTTATTTTTGGCGGGTTGATCGGATTTGCGCTCTCAAAAAATAGCGGCATTGCCTTGAGCATCCCGATCCCTACAATAGTTTCTGTGCCGGCAACTATCGCGCTGATTTTGTTTATCGCATGGCGTATGCGCCGCCGCGTAATTCATCGCCGAGATTTTATTTTTTTCGCCCTCATTTTTTTTGGCGGCATAAGCAATTTAATTGATAGGATTTTTTACGGATATGTTCTTGATTACATAACAGTTCGCGCGTTCTCGCATGAATTTTCATTTAACATAGCGGACGCGATGATTGTATTCGGAACGTTTGCTTTGCTTTTCAGCGTTCGCGGTGAAGAGCGAAATATCAATGAAATAAATAAACAAACCTATAACGCGATTGCCAGCGCATTTTCAAAAAGCCGCGAAAAACCGATATGGGGAGAGGTGGAACAGTTTGCAAAGTATGTGAAAGACGGCCTGTCTCTCGACAAGGCAGGCGCGCATATTTTAGACATCGGATGTGGTAATGGGCGGTTAGTCAAATTATTTAATGGGATGAACGTTCATTATGTTGGCGTTGACGCAAGCGATGAGTTGCTTACTTTGGCGCGAGAGCGCGTTGTTGATACAAAATTATCTATTAAGTTTAAACGCGCGGATATGCGCGATCTTCCGTTTGAGTCCGAAACTTTTGATTTCGTTTTCATGATCGCGAGCGTGCATCATCTCTCCGAATCGGATCAAATGATCGCTCTTAAAGAAGCGCATCGCGTATTAAAGCCCGGCGGCATGCTTTTTGTCACTGTATTTAATATGTTGCGATTCTCTTTTAGTGATAAAACCGTGTGGCGATACCGCGCATATCCGCTCGTCCGTACGCTTT
>MHJU01000012.1 GCA_001818155.1 Candidatus Jacksonbacteria bacterium RIFCSPLOWO2_02_FULL_44_20
AAAATTACTGTAAAGATTGTAGATTAGTTTACAGTTATTTTTATCATCCAAGAAATTATGCTATACTTCTCTGTGGATAAATTAAAGCGCGACGCGGGAGGGGAGTTGCAATCTCGCAACAATCATCTTTTTGCGTTCTCGTTTTGAATCGTTACTATGCATCAATTCACTCAAAAGGATTTTGATCTCTCATCTCTGGTTTTGCGAGTCGCGTTGGGGGCGTATTTTATTATCGCCGGACTCGCGCAAATTGTTAATTATGCAGGTTTTGCCGGCAACATTTCCGGATATGCGATAGTTTCCTACATTCCGTACGCTGGAGTTCAAGGGGTCGTTTCCGCGCTTTTCCCTTGGATTGAATTGACGCTTGGATTGTTGCTTGTGTTAGGGCTTGCGACAACTATTTCAGCCTTGCTCGCCGCGCTTATCTCATTTATGTTTACTGTTGTGAATGGCTTTATAGAGGGCGCATCAATTGCAAGAGACGTGCTTTTTATCGCCGTATCCCTTGCTCTTATGCTCATGGGCGGCGGAGGGTACAGTTTGGATCACAGAGTTCGCGGGAAAGGCAAGCGTATAGGAAATCAAAAAAAATAGGAGGTAATAATTTTTCATGACACTTGATGATCGCAAAAAACGAACTCATAATTCGGTCGCAAAGAAGCTCTACGATCTTATGGAATCAAAGCGGTCAAACCTAATTCTCTCTCTTGATGTAACGCGAGGGAGAGATTTTTTTGATATTCTTGAACGCGTTGCTCCTCATATAATTATGGTAAAAACTCATATTGATACGATGCATGGCTTTGACGCAGAGTTTATCAAGCGCTTGATTTCACTTAAAGAGAAGCACAGTTTTCTTATTTTTGAGGATCGTAAATTTGCGGATATCGGCAACACAGTAAAATTGCAATATACAAAAGGCGTGTTTCAGATTATTGAATGGGCTGATCTTGTTACAGCCCACATTTTCCCTGGACCAGGCGCAATAGTGGCTTTGCGGAAAGCGTGGAAAGAAACGAGATATGAACGAGGTCTCGTGATTCTTCCACAGATGACTTCCGAAGGCAACTTGTTCTCTCCGGAAGTTCGCGATAGGGCGCTTGAGATTGCAAAGGAGTATTGCGATTTTGTGATCGGGTTTATAGGAGCGTCTCAAGGAGATGGGTCGCTTTCGCTGATTCGCGAACGCGCATGGCCGGAATTTTTAATTTTTGTTCCGGGTGTTAACATACAAAAACAAAAAGATGAGCTTTCACAAACATACGTTGCGCCGGAGATGGCAATCCGCGAAGGCGGCGATATTATAATCGTCGGGCGCGGGATTTACGAAGATGAAGCTCCTGAACGCGCCTCGGTTGAGTATAAAGAAAGGGCATGGAGTGAACTTATGAAACGCGAACAATCTTCTTAACGATTCACTTGAAGATACTGGTCCCACGGAGTAATATCTAAGAGATCAAGATTTTGATACATGCAGACCGCTTTTACAAAGAGCCGAGCTGTTTGGAGATTTGTGAGAATCGGAACATTTAAGTCAGCCGCAGTGCGGCGAAGCGCATAATCGTCATCAACTTCAAACGAGCCGGTTTTGACGGGCTTTTTATAATCAAAATCATTGATGACAATTGCAAGATCAATTTCTTTTTTGAACATGTATGTTGCAATATTGGGCTCTTTCGGCGCTTCGTGCAATTTGTAGAGCCGCGTAGCGATGACGCCGGAATACGACAAAAATTCAGTTGTGTGGTGAGTTGCATAAATCGTAAACCCGCGTTCTGAAAGCGCCCGTGCGCTCTCCAAAAATTTTTGCTTATTGGTTTCTCCACCAAGAGAAAGGAGTACGCCTTTTTTTGGCAGATGAAATCCTGTTGCAAGGATTGATTTTAGATACGCCGCTTCAAGCGTTTTATCCAGCGCGCCAACCTCTCCAGTTGAAGCCATTTCAACGCGCAATATCGGATCCGCTCCCTTCAGTCGGGAAAACGAGAATTGCGGCGCTTTTACGCCGACATACGGCAGTTCAAAAGTATTACGTTCGCATTTTTTCATTTTTGCGATCCCCCGGTTATGTTCTATGAGCGCATAAGTTGCCATTTCCACTAAATTGTTGCCTGTTACTTTTGAAACAAACGGAAAGCTACGGGAGGCGCGCAGGTTGCATTCAATAACTTTAATGTCATTATCTTTTGCAAGGAGCTGGATGTTAAACGGGCCTGTGATTGAAAGAGCTTTGCCGATCACTCGCGTCATCGCCCGAATGCGCCGCACAGTTTCAACATAGAGTTTTTGCGGCGGACAGATGATGGTTGCGTCTCCGGAGTGCACTCCGGCGTTTTCCACATGCTCGCTTAAAATATCAATAAGCACCTCGCCTTTTTTAGCGACCGCGTCAACCTCAATCTCTTTTGCTCCGACAATGAATTTTGTAATGATAACCGGATGTTCGGGAGAAAGATAGGTCGCCTCTTTCAGATATTCGGAAAGATCTTCATCGTTAAATGCGATGTTCATCGCGGCTCCGGAGAGGACATAAGACGGACGCACAAGAACCGGATATCCAACCATGAGCGCGAATTTTTTTGCGGCCGAGATTTTTGTGAGTTCTTTCCAAGCCGGCTGGTCAATCGCGAGTTTATTTAATAGTTTTGAAAATTTATAACGATCTTCCGCGCGATCAATGTCTGACGGAGCTGTGCCTAAAATGCGCATTCCGGCTGACTCGCATTTTAACGCGATATTGTTCGGCGTTTGTCCGCCCATTGAAAGAACCACTGCCTGCGGGCGTTCCTCTTTATATATATCGCGTACGGTTTCAAAACTTAACTCCTCAAAATACAGCGTGTCCGCCATGTCGTAATCGGTTGAAACGGTCTCTGGATTATGATTGATCATGATCGTTTTGTATCCAATTCGCCGAAGCGTTTCTCCACATGTTACCGCGCACCAGTCAAATTCCACGGAACTTCCGATGCGATAGACTCCGGAGCCCAGTATCATAATTTTTTTGTCCGGTTTTATTTTGTTTTTCTGTTTTTTTTCGTATGTGGAGTAGAGGTAGTTCGTTTGCGCAGGATATTCCGCGGCAAGCGTATCAATATGATTTATACGCATCACGATGCCGTGCCTGCGCCTGTAGCGATATATTTCATCTTCGCTACTGTTTGTAAGAAGCGCGATTTGTTTGTCCGAAAACCCTTTGCGCTTTGCTTCATAGATAAGTAGCGGGTTTAGATATTGCGAGTCCTTTAATGTCTTCATAAAATCAGTGATATTTTTTATTTTATTAATGAACCACGGATCAATGAGAGACCACTCTGCGATTTTTTTCGGCGCAACATTGCGTTTAAGAGCTTCTGTAATTGCAAGAACGCGATGTTCGTTTGGCCGTTTAATCAGTTCAATAAGAGCTTCCGGAGCGCGTTTACTGTTTATTATCCCAAGCGACTCTGCAAGGTGCGGATATTTTTGTGTGAGACGTTCTACGCTTGCAATAATTCCTGTTTGATCCAGCCCGAGCATACGAGACGCTTTTTGAAACGCTTCTTCAAACGATCTTCCGATTGCCATTACCTCGCCGACGCTTTTCATTTGCGTGCCGATTCCGCGATCAGCGCTTTTGAATTTGTCAGTGTCCCATCTGGGCATTTTTACGACTACATAATCAAGCGCTGGTTCAAAAAAAGCAGTTGTTTTTTTTGTGATTGAGTTTTGCAATTCCGGAAGATTCCAGCCGATCGCCAACTTCGCGGCGACGCGGGCGAGCGGATAGCCTGTTGCTTTTGAGGCGAGCGCGGAGGATCGCGAAAGTCTGGCGTTCACTTCAATAATGCGATAATCTAAATGATTTTGAGTGCTTGCGCGGAGAGCAAATTGTATATTGCATTCTCCGACAATTTCAAGATTACGTATCAGTTTAATTGCGATTGAGCGCAGTCCGTGATATTCCCCATTCGTCAAAGTTTGAGACGGCGCGACAACAATAGATTCTCCCGTGTGCACACCCATCGGATCCATGTTCTCCATATTACATACAGCGATGCAGTTGTCAGCCGAATCGCGAACCACTTCATACTCTATTTCTTTCCATCCCGTGAGGTCTTCTTCAACAAGGATTTGACGGTGCCTTAAAAGAGCGAGCGCCGCATAGTTTTCAAGTTCTTTTGCGTTTGCCGCGCATGCCGAGCCTTCTCCGCCAAGCGCAAATGCCGATCGTATAATAACAGGATAGCCGATTTTTTTTGCCGCGATAATCGCTGATTTTGGAGTTTCGGCAACTAGACTTTTAGGAGTTAAAAGATTAAGTTTTTTGAGCGTTTGTATAAAAAGCGCGCGATCTTCAGTTTTTTCTATTGCGGACATTGGCGTGCCAAGAATGCGCGGTTTTTTATTTTCTCCGAGAAATCCTTGGTTGTGTAGATCAATCCCGCAGTTCAACGCGGTTTGTCCCCCGAAAGAAAGCAGAATGCCGTCGGGTTTTTCATGTTTTATAATTCTTGAAACAAAATGCGCATTTATCGGAAGAAAGTATACGCGATCCGCAAGCCCGCGAGATGTCTGATAAGTTGCGATATTAGGGTTGACGACAATGGTTTTTATTCCCTCTTCTTTCAGGGTTTTTATCGCTTGAGAGCCAGAGTAATCAAACTCGCCTGCCTCCCCAATTTTTAACGCGCCGGAGCCAAGAACTAGTACTTTGCGGAGTTTTGGACTTGAAATTTTATTCATTGGAATTTATCATTGAAATCCATTCATCAAACACCCATTCTGTATCAGTTGGTCCGGGTGCGGCTTCCGGGTGAAACTGAACCGACATCCACGGATAATGCTGGTGCCATAATCCTTCAACAGTTCCGTCGTTTAAGTTCCGAAACCACACGCGCCAACCTTTAGGCACGGTTTTTTCATTAACCGCATAGCCGTGATTTTGGGTCGTGATGTACGCCCGATTGCGCAGTTCGTCAATAACAGGCTGGTTTTGGGAGCGGTGTCCGTATTTTAATTTGTATGTCTTCGCGCCACAGGCAAGCGCCAGGAGTTGGTTGCCAAGACAAATTCCGAGAATTGGAATTAAAAATGACGGATTACTAATCGCTAATTGATTTTTTATTTGTTCAATTGTTTTATCGCATTTTGCAGGATCTCCTGGTCCATTTGATATAACTATCCCATTGATTCTAATTTTTTCGTAATTCGTTAATTCAAAGTTCCACGGCACACGAATCACTCGGCATCCGCGTTTTATAAGACAACGGATGATATTCAATTTCACGCCGCAGTCGTAGAGGAGAATAGTATTTTTCTGTTTCTCTATTTTTACTGTATTTGGTTCGTACACGATCGGTTCTTTGCAACTTACTTCAGCCACTAAATTTTGTTTATTTGGATCTTTAAAAGTATATTTCGTTAATTTGTCATTTGTAATTCGCCCCAACATCGTCCCTTTTTCCCGCAGTTTTTCGGTGAGCGCGCGCGTGTCCACGCCCTCAATCGCCGGCACGCCTTCTGATTTCAGCCAATTTTCAAGCGATTGTTTAGCCTGCGGGTGAGAATATTCTTTGCAATATTCTCTGACGATGAGCCCTGCTATTTGTATTTTTTCTGATTCAAAGGAGTGACTAAATAAGTCTTTAGTTTTAAGTTTGGAGTTGGTCTCCACTCCATAATTTCCGATCAACGGATACGTCAACACTAAAATTTGCCCGTGATATGACGGATCAGTGAACGTTTCCGGATACCCAACCATGCCGGTATTAAAGACCACTTCGCCTGATGCATCGGTTTGCGCGCCAAAAGATTCGCCTGTGAGTATGGTTTTGTCTTCTAATATCAGTGATTGAGTTCTCATATACAAAAAATCCCGAGAAGTCGGGATTTATATGGTTATGAATTCTTCTATTGTTAAACCAGCTTGATCAATAATACTTTTTATTGTTTTCTTTTTAATGTCTTTATGGTGGTATGGGACAGTAACGCGGCGTTTTAGAGCGGGGTGAATAAGGATAACATGGCTTCCAGTTTGATGATCAATAATAAAACCAACTTTCTGTAATTTTTTAATTGTCTCCTTTGATCCTGGAACAGGTAGTTTCATTTTATACTGGTTGCAAAATAGTTTTTTCCCATTGCGGCAATTTAATTTCAAGTGAGGTGGTAATTAGATGGCCGTTTTCTACAGGAATCGGTTCTCCGTGTTTTATCAAACTTTCCAGGTAGCCCTCTATCGCATCCCGCGCCATCGCTATTGCTTCTTCAAATGTCTCGCCTTCTGTGGAGCAACCGGGCAGAGCCGGTACAGTGACAGTGTATCCGCCTTCATCAGCAGGTTCTAAAATCACTGTGTAATGATTGATTGTTATAGGCAGGTTCATCATAAATTTATTTACCATCATATCAAACCGCGTCTTTCGCCGTCAAGCGCTAAAAAAAGCGCCATGCGGACCCACACGCCGTTATGAGCTTGTTTGAAATAAATCGCGCGCTGGTCATTGTCTATCTCCGGGTTTATTTCCCCGACTCTTGGCAATGGATGCATAAAAAGGCAATCATCCTTAAAGAGCGCCGCGGTGGCTTTATTCAGCACGTAAGCATTTTTGAGCCGCGCATATTCTGCCTTATCTTGGAATCGCTCTTCTTGTACGCGCGTCATGTATAATACTTGAACTCCCCTCGCAATTTCATCCCATGTTTCAAGTTCTTGACAAGAGATGCCCTGATTTTTTAGCTTAGTCAAAATTTCCTCCGGCATCCTTAAAGAAGAAGGGGAGATGAAATAAAATTTTGGATTAAAGTGAGCAAGACCTTGAGATAAAGAGTGCGCTGTTCTTCCATATTTAAGATCGCCGACAAAAGCTATAATTAAATTGTTGAGAGGAATTTTTTCAGCGATCGTAAAAATATCCAATAACGCTTGCGTGGGATGCTCGCCGCTTCCATCTCCCGCATTCACAATCGGCACATGCGATACTGCCGCCGCTCGTGCCGCCGCCCCGGTTTCAAAATGGCGCATTACAATATAATCGGCATAACCGTTTACTATTTTAATTGTGTCTTCAAGAGTTTCTCCTTTTTTTGTTGATGTTGTCTTTGCGTCAGCAAATCCTAAAACGTTGGCTCCTAACCGCAAGGCAGCGCTTTCAAATGAGAGACGCGTGCGCGTGGACGGTTCAAAAAAGAGCGTTGCGATAATTGACCCCCGCGCCGCATCGCAATAAGTGATGGGCGAGGATTTTATGTCGCGCGCCTTTTCAATTATTTGAAGAAGTTCATCGCGAGAAAAGTCTGTAATTGAAAGTATATGTTTCATATGAAGTAAAAAGACCAATGCTCATAAGAGTTATGATAGCGCCCGCTAAAACAACTCCGATAAAAATAGCAAATAGCGCTTTCCGATAGGGGATGCCGAAGAGGTATGCCGCAAGCGATGCGCTCCATGCGCCGGTGAAAGGTCCTGGAATTGCGATGTAGAGAATCAGAGCGGCCACTCCCCAGCCTTCAATTTTTTTTGAAATTCCGTGTTCAGTTTTTTTTCGCCACCAAAGATAAAGCGCAATCGGTTTATCTAAAAGCTTATGATGTGTTTTTATCTCTGGAAGAGCTCCTATGCCAAATAGTTTTTCAAACCCGGGCAAAAGCAGTAAAAGAAACGCTGGCGGAATCATATTGCCGAAAATCGCGGCGCCGTAGGCGAGCAAAGGGTTCGCTCCTTTGAAAATTCCATACGGTATTCCCGCGTTCAACTCCCCAACAGGCGCCATGGAAAGCAGAAAAATTTTAAGAAATGTTTCGTTCATCACTCTGCATTTTAACAAGCTCTTCTGCCAATGCGCCTTTTTCTTTGAGCAAATCATCTTTCTTATTGGTCCAATACTGAACTGACTCTCTACTTTTGACTTTTTTTTTCTCATTAACACTGCTATCCAAAAGTTTGAGGCTTTTACGCAGATTTATTTCCGCGCCACTAAGCCGTTTACAAACCCCAGCATAGAGTCCGAGCGTTGTTGCGAAATCGGGATTTTTGCTTCCGCAATTACGGCAAAAGAATTCACCTTCTTTTAGAAGATGGTCTGTGTTGTTTTTGCATTTTTCTGAAGTTGTTTTTCTTTCCGGATCCTTGCGGCGTGGTCGCTTAGACTCTCTTTTTAGTAGATCAGCTCCAATGAATCCATCCACATAGATTTCAGGTTTGCTCATAGTGTTTCTGCCCCTCCTTTATTATCCGTTCAGAAAATTGTTTTAGCGATTCGTTTATCGGCTCTCTTGAACCAAAACGCCGGACTGAAAGCATGGCAGAATCTTCCCAAACTCCGCTTGGCGTGGCTTCTTTATCGCCGATTACAATTGTATAAGGAATTTTTTGGCTAGCAGAGTTTCTTATTTTTGCGCCGACAGTCTCACCGCTTTCATCAATTTCTATCCGAAGCTCTGCATTTTTTGCAAGCAGATATTCCTTGAGCAATGACGCGGTTTGAATATGATTTAACGAAACAGGCGCGATAATAATCTGCGCGGGCGCAAGCCAGAAAGGAAACGCGCCGGCGTAATGCTCAATCAAAATGCCCATAAAACGTTCAATTGCTCCAAGTATAGTGCAGTGGATCACCGCCGGACGCTCTTTTTTTCCAAGATCGGAAATGTAGAACAAGTCAAAATTTTCCGGCTGATTAAAATCAAGTTGTACAGTTGTAAGTTGCCACGGCCTTCCCAGAGAATCATTGATCGTAATATCAATTTTTGGCCCATAAAACGCGGCTTCGCCTTCTGCGATCGTGTATGGCACCCCCCAGTTTTTAACTGCGGCAATAAGCATCTCTTCTGCTTTTGCCCACAGCGCGTCATTTCCAAAGTATCTTTCCTTATGTTTTGGATCGCGCACAGAAATGTTTAGAGTGTATTTATCCAGTCCGAAAACTCGGTATGTTTTTTGCATCAGCGACAAAATCATTTTTATTTCCGATTCAATCTGATCGTGTCGTATGAAGTGGTGTGTGTCATCCTGCGTCAGTCCTTTTACGCGCACGAGCCCTGAAAGTTCTCCGCTTTTTTCATTGCGATAGACGGCTGTCGTTTCCGCGTAGCGAATCGGAAGTTCGCGATAACTGTGCGCTGATCCTTTATAAAGCTCAAAGTGGTGCGGACAGTTCATCGGTTTTATCACAAATTCATCTCCTTCTGAATCGGTCATCACAGGCATCATCGCATCATATTTTCCCATGTGTCCGCTTTTTTGGTATAACTTCGCTTTCGCGATATGCGGGATATGCACGAATGTGTATCCGAGCGCTTCCTTCTCTTTCCGCATAAATTTTTCCAGTTCATGCTTGATGATTTCTCCTTTTCCGGTAAATAACGGGAGCCCTGGCCCAACAAGATCAGAAAAAATAAACAACCCTAGTTCTTTTCCCAATTTTTTATGATCGCGCTTTTTCGCTTCCTCGCGCATTTTCAGATAATCGTCAAGTTCTTTTTGCGTTTGAAACGCTGTGCCGTAGACGCGCGTGAGCATGGCGTTTTTTTCGTTTCCACGCCAGTACGCGCCCGCGATTGAAATCAGTTTGAAGCCCCCTAGTTCCTGTTTCGGATTTTCTACATGTCCGCCGCGGCAAAGATCGGTAAAATTTCCGGAGGTATATACTGTAATCTCTTCGCCTTTGTTTTGAAGTTCGTTAATGAGTTCAATTTTGTACTGATTTCCGTCAAAAAATTCTTTTGCCTCATCTCCGGTTAATTTGCGCCGCGTAAACGCGCTCCATCCTCCCAAAAGTTCGCGCATTTTGGTTTCAATTTTTGGAAGATCGTCTTCTAAAATCGGTTCCTGAAATTCAAAATCATAATAAAAACCGGTTTCAATCGGGGGGCCGATCGTTGGTTTTGCTCCAGGGTAGAGTTCTGTAACAGCCGCGGCGAGGAGATGCGCGGCGCTGTGGCGGAGGTTGTTAAGATAGGTTTTGTCCTCGGGCATAAGCAGTTACTTACGATCAAAATTTTTCTTCCGCATTTTTAATCGTTATCGCAATTTTCTCCGGAATCCGAGGCGCGCGGGTTACCCAAAAGGGAGAGAAGCGCACCTCTACCGCATCAATCGCTTCATTCGTTAATAATTTTGTCTGAATCTCGTTTGCGGACAATCCAGCGAGCTCTTTTAGGTCAATTATTTTTTTTGTTGCATCAAGAGTTGTGAACCCTTCAATTTCTGTAGCGATCTTTACTTCGTTCGTTTCCGGATTTATTTCCTGAATGGTGTAAGAAAAACTTTCGTCATTATATCCAAGCACATCCTTTCCATCAGGAAGATCTGCCTCAAAACTGGTTTTTGTCATATCTTTAACTGTTTCCTCGTCAAAATTCACTCCGTAGGCTTGGGCTGAAGCAATCACAGCAAATTGCTCTTTTTCTTCACCGATTTTTCCGTCGCTTTCAAACGTAGCGTCTCGTAAAAAAATACGATTTCGCGTTATGACAATTCCTCTCTCATTGAAATCTTGAATTGCTTTTTCAGCGAGTTTTGCGAGCGCCTCGCTATTCCCTCGTTCAAGGTCTGTTGAAGCAATTATTTTGACAATTCGCGCGCCGCCTGTAAATTGCTCCGAACTTTTTCCATAAACAAGTTTTTGGCGTTCAAGAGAGAGCCCTGGAATAGTGAAAGTTGTTGGCGTGATATCTCCATTTTTGCCTTTTTGATCAGCTTTTACTGTAACTTCCACTGTGCCGCGCGAGGGAACAGTAACGCGATTAGTTGTCCGGAAAAGAATACCATCCGGAGTAAGGAGCCGTGTTTTTGGAACAAGAGATTGGGCAAAAGGAAGTTCGCTGATAATTGTAACAGCGCCGGTTGCGTAGTCCTCCAATTCCGCGCCTGTTCCTTCCGGGATAATTATTGCCTCAATAGAAATCGGGATAGTATGCGCAACAGCGCCATAACCTCCAGTTTCCGCGTTTTCATCGCCGTCTTTCAAAACTTTTTCGCGAAGTTTTTTAATCTCGTCTGTTTCAGCATTTTCATCATTTGCAAATGTAATAGGAAGGATAATTTCCGTTTGCCGTGTTTTGCCTTGTTCGCGCGCTGTTATGAGAACTTCAGCGTGAGAAAGTGTGAAGTGAAGAGTGATAATCCCAAGCCCGAGCGCGGAGGCAAAGGCAAGAAGGGCAAGAAGTTTATAGATTACGAGTTTCATATTTATTGTAAGATCACATCTATTTTTCGTTGCAATAAATCTTCCGGATGCACCTTGAAAGATGTTTTCATGATTTTAACACGGTTCCCGATAATCTGTAAATACACAGGCACGTCCCCAGGAAACTGAACCAGCAGTTCTTTGATTTTAAGGAGCGTATCTTTTGAAACAATCGCGGGAATGCGCACTGTAAACACGGTTTCTTCCGATTTTTTTTGTTTTGTTTTTGTCATAGCCTCCAGCTTTTGTTCGTCAATCGGTTGGATCGTTTCCGCAATGAATTTCGGCTCCGTATCTTTCCACGAAAGCGAGCCTTTTATAAGAAGAATCGCGTCTTTGTGAACAATATTTTTTACGTTCTGCAAAAGTCGGGGAAATATGATCATTTCCAATTCCCCTCCGAAATCCTCTATTTTTACAAAAACCATCGTGTCTCCTTGTTTTGTCTGAATAGATTTTATGGCGTTTACAACTCCGATGATTGTAGTTTTTGCGTTGCGTTCAGAGATCGCGAGTTCTTCCCGATTGGTTGTGAGAATTTTAATCGGCGTTATACCGAGATTTTCCATGTACGGCTTTACATGATCAAGCGGATGAGCGCTCGCGTAAAGCCCCAGATATTCTTTTTCGTATTGAAGGATCGGATACGCCGCAGGATCAAAGAGAGGTTTGAATCGTATTTCGCGCGTAACAGGCGCGTCCCCGAATAATGACACGCGATCAGAACTTGTATGAGTTTTTATATCGCGGGCAAAGGCAAGCATAGTTTCTATATTGTAATCAAGTGTCGCGCGGTCGCAAAATCTATCAAGCGCGCCGGCTCTGACTAATGCCTCAAGCGATTTTTTGTTGATTGTTGTTGTGCGAATTAAAAAATCCTGAAGAGTCGCGTAAGCTCCGCGCGCCTCGCGATTTTCTATCACCTGCTCAATCACATTTGCCCCAAGATGCTTAATGGCATTTAACCCAAATCGGATGTTTTGCCCTGCCTCTGGAGCGCCGATCACTGTAAATCCGCCGAGGCTTTCGTTCACATCTGGAGGAAGAGTTAAAATATGCAAGGCGCGGCATTCTTCAATTCCTTCAGCAACTTTTTCCATGTTTCCGGATTCGCAGGTCAAAAGCGCGGCCATAAATTCTGGAGGAAAATTCGCCTTTACATAAGCGGTTTGATACGCGACGAGCGCATAAGAAGAGCCGTGCGCTTTATTGAATCCGTACGCCGCGAATGGTTCTATCAGACGCCATATTCGCTCGGCTTCGCTATCTGAAAGCGAGCTTGTTATTTTGCACCCGTCAATAAATTTATCTTTTTGCGCGGCCATTTCAGCCGGAATTTTTTTACCGATCGCTTTTCGTAACTTGTCGGCCGATTCCCAGTTGTATCCCGCAAGCGTTATCGCTGTTAAAAGCACATCATCCTGATAAGTGATGATGCCGTAGGATTTTGCCAAAATATCTTTGAGTTTCGGATGAGGGTAGGAAACAAGCGAAGGATTATGTTTTCTCTTGATATATTCAGGAAGAGATTCAATGGGCCCAGGGCGGTAAAGAGAAATCATTGCCATAATGTCAAAAATTGTTGACGGCTCAAGTTCTTTTAGATAACGCGTCATGCCGCTTCCGGAGAGTTGAAACACGCCCATGGTTTGTCCGCGCGCGAGGAGAGTATATGTTTTCGCATCATCCAAAGGAAGGTTTTCAAGATCAATAGTAATCCCCCGTGTGCGCGAGATTATTTCGCGCGCAAGCCCGAGAATGGAAAGATTTGTGATTCCCAGCAAATCCATTTTCAGGAGCCCGACATTTTCAACAGCGTGCATTTCATATTGTGTTGTTATGGCTCCTTGGCGCGCGTCTTTTTGAAGCGGCGTAAAATCAGTGAGTTCTCCAGGCGCTATAACAATGCCGGCCGCGTGCACGGACGGATGCCGAACACACCCTTCCACTTTCCGCGAAAGGTCAATCACGCGCGCCACATCCTCATTTTCATCATATGCGGTTTTGAGTTCAGGGTTTTCAAGCAGGGCTCTCTCAAGCGTCATCTTGAATCCTTGAGAGCCGATCGGAATCATTTTCGCGAGTTTGTCGCAGAACGAATATGGGAGATTCAGGACGCGCCCCATATCGCGAACCGCCGCGCGCGCCAAAAGCGTTCCAAACGTGATAATGTGCGCGACTTTATCTGCGCCGTACTTGTCGCGCGTATACTGGATTACTTCGGCTCTCCGCGCGTCTTCAATATCAATATCAATATCCGGAGGCGATGGGCGATAAGGATTTAAGAAACGTTCAAAAGGAAGATCAAAACTCATCGGATCCGCGGTTGTGATGCCGACCGCATAAGATACAAGAGAACCGGCGGCGCTACCGCGAGTTGTTGTGATGATATTTTTTGTACGCGCAAAACTTATAATGTCCGCGACAACTAAAAAATATGGCGCAAAGCCTTTCTTTTTAATAATCTCAAGTTCATAATTCAGCCGCTTCCTGTATTTCTCCGGCGCCTCGTCAATTGATCGCATATTGAAGCGTCTAATAAGCCCTGTTTCCGCCTCTTTTGCAAGATACTCGTCCGGCGCCATGTTTTGCGGAATCGCCACTGTCGGGAACATCCATTTGTTCATCGGAAGTTCCACTGAAACCATGTCTTGAACAAGGCTGGTATTTGAAACAGACTCGGGAATGTCGCGAAATTTATCCCGCATTTCATCCGGAGACGCAAAGTGAAGGTTTGAGTTTATCATTGTCAGCCTGTTCGCGTCCTCAATTTTTTTTCCGGTCTGTAGAGCAAGAAGCGCGTCCTGTGCGTACTTGTCTTCCGGGTTTATGTAGTGCACGTCGTTTGTCGCAACGAGCGGTACGCGCAGTTCCTCGCCCAGTTCTATAAGCGCATCTCTGATCGTTTTATATTCTGGCATTTCCGGATGATCCTGAATTTCTAAAAAATAATTTTCTTTCCCTACAATTTTTTGATATTCCAAAATCACCGCGCGCGCGGCGTCTTTCCCTTTTTCAAGAATGACCCTCGCTAGTTCGCCGTTTGCGCAACCGGAAAGTAAAATTAGTCCTTCGGAGTGCAGAGCCAGAGATTCTTTATCAATGCGAGGTTTATAATAAAATCCTTTGAGCCAGCCGATGCTCGTTAATTTCATTAAATTTTTATAACCGGCATAAGTTTTTGCAAGGATGGTGAGATGATAGCGGGTTCGCTCGCTTTTGCTTCGCTCTTCGGAGAGCGGATATGGGGAGACATACGCTTCCATTCCAAGAATCGGTTTTACGTCGTGTTCTTTGCACGTCTTGTAAAATTCAATTGCCCCGTACATTGCGCCGTGGTCGGTTAAGGCAAGCGCTGGCATCTTAAACTCGCGCGCCTTTTGCACAAGGTCGGAAATTTTCGGGAGTCCGTCAAGAAGCGAATAGTGGCTGTGGACGTGGAGGTGGATCATGAAGGTTCTCCGCTAAAGGCGGATCCGCCTCTGGCGGAAAAGTTAAAGGTTAAAAGTTTAAAGTTGCAGTTAAAAATTGATGATTTGCCATAAATTTTTTAGATAACCTTGCTAGAAAATAAATCAGCCGGGATCTCTTTAATTCTTTTTTTCGCAAGGTCGCAATACTCTTTACTTATATCAATCCCGATATAATTTCTATCTAATTTTTTTGCTCCAACACAAGTAGTGCCGCTTCCACACATTGGGTCTAATACTACATCACTCTTATTTGTCCAAGATAAGATATGATCCTCCACAAGTTTTATGGGGAATGGGGCTGGGTGTTCTTTCGCTGGTTGGTCCTCTTTATTTTTTCCGACGACATATTCCCATACATTCCCTTTGATTTTTTTATCTTTAACCGGCTTTGCCATTTTTTTTCTAGTTTGAATATCTTTTGAATAATTTTTATAAGTAGTCCCATTCAACTGTAACCCTGCATGAAGACAATCAACCATGATGGGATTATGAACTTTTGTTAGTTCTTTACTGAAAACAAACATATATTCAAACTCATTAGTATATCGTTTTCTATAAACTTGCGGAATAGGATTTCTCTTTTTAAAAATCATTGTATCGTGTAGGTTAAAGCCAGCTTCTTTGAAAAAAAGGGCTTGCTGAAAACTCGTTCCTGTTTCGCTACCATCAATTGTCGCGTCTCCAATGACCCAAACAACAATTCCTCCTTTTCTGATGACGCGAAACAACTCTTTGACAATCCCTTCAAAATTAAATTTATAGCCGTTATAAGCTCTTAAATTGTCGTAGGGGGGCGAAGTTACAACTAAATCAACACTTCCGTTTTCGAAGTTTTTAAGTACATCAAGACAATCACCCTGTATAATTTTGTTTAGATAATCTTTTGTACTCATAACGAACTAAATTATATTTACCCTTTCAATTGCCTTTTTGATGGTTTCTATTTTTTGTTCAATTTTTTGTGCCTTGATTAACAATTTTATAGCTTGCTCTCGGTTGAGTTTCTTAAACTCTTCAATTTTTGATGTCCAATAATTAATACCCTCTTGACCCACCTCTTTTGTTTTACCTATTTCTTGTTCTTTATACTTTTTTAAAATACCAAGTGGTTGTTTTGTAATTTCACAAATCAAAGTATCAATCGCGTGCCAATAAGTTGTCCCTCTTTTTTGGTCCGCGGCTTTATAATTTTTCTTAACACATGCCGATGTCTTCCAAAGTTTTTCTAAATCACCTTTTATGCCTTTATCAATCAAAAATTGAAGGTGGACATAAGAAAGAAGCGTTACATTCTGCTCAATTGCTTGGTGGTAAATTTGACTTCTATCTGCTGGATATTGTGATAATGGAGAAACTAAAAGCGCGTAAGTATCTTGTCTTCGCCAATCATCAAGGGCTTTAACCTTAAAATCTTTTTGGTTCTTTGCAGTCCTGCTTAAACGAAAACATTTAGCATCACTAACTAGCGTATAGTTTTTTGCCTTTGAATATACATCCGCAGAATTTCCCCTCGTTCTTAATACTTCCGACTTTAGCCCCAAAAGTTCTAATGATTTAGCCAAAATTATATCTGAAAATTTTGACCATAGTTTTTCTTCCGAACTATCATGCTCAAAAACTTCTGGCATGATACCAACTTGTATTAGTTCTGCGATTAAAGTTTCCTTTTTTATTGGTTGATATTTTTTCTCAATCAATTCGAAAGAATTGCTTTTGTTGCTAAACTGAAAAATATCGTCAATTATTTGTTTGCGAAAAGATTTTTTCATACGTTGCATTTTGAACTTTCAACTTGGTTTTATTTTTGTTTTACGCTTTTTTTTCCTCGCTCTCGCATACTCCACCACCTCAATAATCGCCTTACTTATTGCGGTTGCGGTTGTCGCGGTGGCTGAAGTTTTGTCTTTGAATCGGTCAACGACTTTTGTGAACATTTCAAAACGTTCTTTAACCGCTTTTGTGATGAGCCGCACGTCCCGTAGCGAACAGATTGCGTAATACAGAAGGAGAGAGAGGAGCGTTGCGAGCACGGCGCTTGAGATCGCAAGCGAGAGAAATAGAATGTCTTTTGTGGTGATTGGCATAAATAATTCAAAATTCAAAATCTAAAATTCAAAATCTGAACTTTTACTAACTTTGAATCTTAATTTTGCATTTTTAATTCTGCATTTTGAATTTTATTCTACCACACCTTCACCTCTTTTTTCAACTGTGTTACTATAATCGCTATACTTATGGGAGATCAATTAAGCGACAGACAACTTGCTATTGCATCATGGATGTATGAACGCCGTCTCGTTTTGGAACGAATTGTTCGCGTTTTCTTGGGCGTTTGCATGTTCGGGCTTTTTGGCGCGATCGTCGTAAATACCGTTTTGTATATAAGCTCGTATCAGGCGCATCGCATACAAATCCTGTCAGGAACACAGAATGCGATTCTATCAGGCGATCCCGCGCTTTTAGCCTCTCCCCGCTCACTCACGGCTTCAGAAATTACTGCTATCATAAGAGGGGAGCGGAGCGCAGATTTATATAGTTCAATTAACAATCCAAACGCATCGTGGGCAGTTTTTTCAGTTCGTTATTATTTTTCAAGCCGCGGCGCGCCAATTACAGAGCCGCGCGAAACTTTTGCGCTTCCTGGTGAAAATTCGGTTGTTGGTTTTGCAAATGGCGCAGAGTTTTCAGCGCCTTTTGAGCTTATTCTTGAAGACATAAAATGGCGTAAAATTATTTTGCCGATTGAGCGCGAGCGCCTTAAACTTTTTTCCATTGAATCGCGCGATGTCGTATTCACGCCAGGCGATATTGAATCAGCGTCTTCATCAGTTCTAGCAACGCTTGTGAACAAAAGTCCGTTTGGATTTTGGAACGCGCCTATTACAGCGATTCTCTATAATAACAATTCGCTTGTCGGCATCGGGGAATACACGCTTTCACAATTTGCCGCTGGCGAGGAACGGGCTGTTTTGATTGGAGTCGGAAACATCAGATTTCCAGTAACAAATGTAGAGATTGTTCCGCGCGTGAACATGCTTGATGACGGTTCGCTAATGCTATGAAACTTTCAGTTTACAGCCGTTTCCGCAATTTTGATTGGGGAATACTTATTTCCGGCATTTTTTTAATTCTCATCGGTTGCGCTACGCTTTATAGTTTAGAACTTAATAATGAAAATCCTGATTTTTCCCTGCTTCTTCGTCAAGGAGCGGCCTCGGTTCTAGGGATTTTTTTATTAATAGCCGCGCTTTTTACTGATTTTCGCCACTTAAAAAGTTATGCTTATATTCTATATCTTCTCGGGCTTACCATGCTTGCATCACTGCTTGTTTTTGGAGTTACAATTCACGGCACACGAGGATGGTTTGCTCTTGCAGGAATCACGTTTCAGCCGGTTGAGTTATTCAAAATATTTTTTATCATCGCGCTCGCGAGATTTTTTTCCAGTATACGAACGATTAACGATCCGATGAATTTGCTAAAATTAATATTATTTTTGATCGCGCCGGCGATTCTCATTCTTCTTCAGCCGGATCTCGGCACGCTGATTATTTTAGTTGCGATTTTTGCCGGGTACCTTTTTACGGCAAAACTGAAACGAGTATTTATTTTATTTTTTATTTTTATAACACTTCTCGGAGTAATTGCTTCATGGCAGTTTCTCGCGCCGTACCAAAAAGATCGCATCAGCAGTTTTTTCAATCCGGACATGAACACGAAAGGCAGCGCTTATAATATTACGCAGTCCAAAATCGCGATTGGCTCCGGGCGCATGTTCGGGCGAGGGCTTGGGCTTGGAACCCAGAGCTCGCTTCATTTTCTTCCAGAAGAGGAAACAGATTTTATTTTTGCGGTCATTTCTGAATCCCTTGGTTTTGTAGGCGGAGGACTGCTTATTTTGTTGTATACTTTTCTTCTTTCAAGAATTATTTCGCTTGCAAATCGTCTAGACGATCCCTTTGGCTCTCTTATCGCTCTTGGCGTATTTTTTTGGTTTGCTTTTCAGGGATTTGCGAATATCGCCATGAATATAGGACTCCTGCCTATATTTGGGGTTCCGTTGCCTTTTGTAAGCTACGGCGGAAGTTCTCTTCTTGTAAGTATTTTTGCGATTGGCGTTTTAGAGAGCGCCGCGCTTTTTTCTCCTAGAAAGAGTTAGCGCGCTAGGAGATCAGTTTTCTTGACATTCCACAATAATATGCTAGCTTGATTGTAATGTTACAAGCAGAAATTAGACAATCAAAAAGAGGACTTGGCGCATATCGTAGAGAAGGAAAGATTCCGGCGGTTGTGTACGGTCACGGCATTCAGTCCGTGTCAGTTCTTATAGACAAACAAGAGTTTCTGAAACACTTAAGAGCCGAAGGGAAAGGATCTCTTTTGGACCTGAAAATCGCGAGTGATGAGCCGGTAAAGGTTATTCTGCAAGACTTGCAGAAACACACTCTTACGCAAGAGTATCTGCATTTGGATTTTTATCGCATTCGCATGGATGAAAAAATGCGCGTCAAAGTGTTGCTTATTTTTACAGGAGAGGCGCCGGCGGTTAAAACTGGAGGCGTGCTTGTGAAAGCTAAGGATCATGTTGAAATTGAATGTCTGCCAAAAGATTTGATCTCCAGCATTGCTGTTGATTTATCTTCTTTATCAGAATTGCGCGCTTCTATTAAAGTGCGCGATCTCTCTGTAGGTTCAGGCATTTCTATCATCGGCAATCCGGACGATATCATTGTAACGATTGCGGAAATAAAAGAAGACATTGAAGACGCCGCGCTTGCGGCGCAAAAAGAAAAAGAACAGCTTGAAAAATTAAAAGCAGAGCCGGAAGAGAAGAAAGATGCTGAAGAGGGAAAAGAAAAGGATAAAGCCAAAGATAAAGCAAAGGAAAAGAAATAGAGAAATTATAAATCCCGACCTACCTATCGGCAGATAGGTTTATCGGGATTTTTTGTATGCCTTTATCTGTTTCGTACAAACGATAGATTGGCACAGAGTATATTTTTTTCATTATTTCTGTTTGTTTCTCAAGTTCGCGATAATAATAGTAAGAGTCATCAGTCGGAGTCAAGAGCGCAGAACCCGGTTCGTAGCGGACAATTTCCGGTTCAAGAGTTTTATATTGCGCTGGCGTGATATACGGCAAATTTGCCGCGATAATAATTGCGTCAAACTTTTTTTGCGGCGCATTAAGTATCGGTTCAATAAGATTTCCGTGAAAAAATGCGATTTTGTTTTGAACTCCGTGCTGGTTTGCGTTCTCGCGCGCAATATTAAGCGCGTCTATGGAAATATCCACTGCCGCATAATAGTGATGCATGAGAGAGGTTTTTGCAATCGCAATGATGATACATCCGGAACCGGTTCCGACATCAATAACTGCGCATTTTCCGGATGATTTTTTAAGTATTGCAAGCGTATTTTCCACGATTTCCTCGGTTTCCGGGCGGGGGATTAAAACGCTATCGTTAACAAAAAAGTTCAGTCCGTAAAATTCTTTTTTGCCAGTTATGTAGGCAACAGGCTCGCGATTGCATCGTCTGCTGATAAACGCATCGTATCGGACGATTTCCTCGTCTGTCATTTCATATTCCGGATGCGCGTATAAAAATTCCCGAGGACGATTGATCGCCACACTCATCAAAACTTCAGCGTCTATAAGAGGGGAGTGGATGCCTTGTGTTTCTAAACGACGCTCCGTGGCTTTAAGATATTGACTAATAAAGTACATTATGTTATCGTATTGGCATTCTTTCACATAACCCTATGAGGGGGTGGGTGTGAAAGAACTTTTGGGGGATTCTGTTTTTTCTATCTTTCTCGTACAGAATCCCTTTTTTTTATTGCATTTTTTCGCGAAGAGTTGCAATGATATTCTCTATCTCTCCGTTCAAAATTCTCTCAATCTGCCCCCAACTTTCTTTAATGCGGTGGTCGGTTACGCGATCTTGTGGAAAATTATAGGTGCGGATTTTTTCCGAACGATCTCCTGTGCCTATTTGTCCGCGCCTCTCGGCATCGTGTTCCTGTTTTTGCCGTTCGGCTTTTTGGGCCAAAAGGCGCGATTTCAAAATAGTAAAAGCGCGTTCCTTATTTTGCAGTTGAGACCGTTCATCTTGGCATGATACGACAAGCCCGGTTTTAAGATGCGTGATTCTCACAGCTGAATCGGTTGTATTCACGGATTGTCCTCCATGTCCGCTTGAACGAAACACGTCTATTCGCACGTCCTCCGTCTTGATCTCCACATCCACATCTTCCGCTTTTGGAAGCACGGCGACTGTTGCGGTTGATGTATGAATTCTCCCGGATTTTTCGGTTTCAGGTATTCGCTGAACTCTATGCACGCCGCTTTCGTATTTTAATTTTGAATACGCGTTCTCGCCCTGAATTTCAAAAATAATCTCCTTAAATCCTCCTATCCCGATGCGGTTCTCGGAAAGAGTTTTCACGCGCCAGCCCTTATTTTCCGCATATCGCGCATACATTCGGAATAAATCTGCAGAAAAAAGAGAGGACTCGTCTCCTCCTGCGGCCGCTCGGATTTCAACAATAATATCGCGTTTATCAAGCGGATTTTTCGGTTCTAAATCTCCCAACTTATTTTTGACACTCGTAATTTGACTTTTTAGATTTTCAATCTCCTCCTCCGCGAGCTCGCGCAATTCCACATCTTCAGCCGATTGCTCCGTTTCCTCTGCCTGCGAGAGATGATGATTCAGCATAGCGAGTTCTTTCGTATGCGCTATTTTCTTTTTTAGATCATTATATTCAATTGTGAGAGCGCGCAATCGCGATGAATCGCGCAAAACTTCCGGCTTTTGTATGTCAGTTTCAAGCTCATCTTGACGAATTGTAAGCGCGGCAATGTCGTATTCCATTTAAGAGCAATACTACCATTAGAGAAGTGAACTTGACAAGTTCCACTCCCTTTGCTACATTAGCAGACAAAGAGTTTGACTGCTAATTTTAAGGGACTCATATCTATGCTGACTGACCGCCAGAGAACACTGTTAAACGCGCTCATGAATCAATATATTAAAACAGGAGAACCGATCGGTTCGGAACTTCTTGTAGACACGTACCATCTTTCTGTTTCCTCCGCAACTGTAAGGAATGAAATGCTCGCGCTTGATACGCTCGGGTATCTTGAAAAACTCCACACGTCGTCCGGCAGAGTTCCAACTGAAAAGGCGTATTCCTATTATGTTGCAGAGTATGCGAAAAACCCAGTGCTAAACGCCAGATACAAAGAACGCTTATCACAACTGGTTCCAACTTCAAAATATCCGAGCTCGCGCGAAATCGTAAAAGACGTTTCACGAAACATTGCAGATATCGCGCATGAATTCATACTCACGGCTTTTGCGGATAATGATTTTTACTACACAGGATTATCGCATCTTTTTACAAAACCGGAATACGGAGAAGCAGAGAGCATAAAAAATTTATCGGAAATTATTGATGCGTTTGACGCGACGTTAAAAGAATTATACCGCACAATTCCGGAAGAAACACATACGTTTATAGGGTCAAAAAATCCTATTGATAAAAGTTCCAGCTTAATCACAGTCCGCATCGGCGCGAACGGCCCGATTCTTGCGCTTCTTGGGCCTATGCGAATGCGGTATGATGTTAATATCGCTCTTTTAGAATATTGCCAGTCGTTATTGGCAGATTAAGAACTAAAAATATGGAAAACAATTCTCTACAACAACAAACGGAGCAAACGCAATCTGAAGAAATCACTGAACTGCAAAAAAAATGCGACGAGTATCTTGCCGGGTGGCAGAGGGCAAAAGCCGATTACAGCAATCGCGAAAAAGATATCGCGCGCGAAAAAACGGAATTCCTGAAATTCGGAAATGCGGCGCTGATTCTTGAGCTGATTCCGATTTTTGATAATTTTCGCGAGGCGATGATGCACATTCCAAACGAACATAAAACAGACGAGTGGGTTATGGGAATAGAACTCGTGAAAAAACAGATCAGCGATTTTCTCAAAAATTTTGGCGCGGAGACGTACGGAAAAGAAGGAGAAGCGTTTGATCCGAATCTCTTTGAGGCGCTTGATGAGACAGACGCAGAAGAGGATAAAAAAGGAAAAATTGTGAAGGTTGTGCGGATGGGATATAAGCTCCACGGCCGGGTAATTCGCCCGAGCCAAGTGATTGTCGGTAAATAAATTTTAATTAAGAGCAAGTTGCGGGTTTAATAAATTTTTATTATTAAGCGCTGTACTTTGTCTCTCAACTTACGCATATGTCTCTTATAAAATGGCAACCGGTGTTTGATGTTTTTGAAGATATTGACGGTTTCTTCGCAAGCGGAGGCCCTCGCCGCGCGATTTCCCGAACCTTTGCTCCGGCCATAAACATTCGCGAGACCGACGACAGTGTGGTTGTAGAAACTCCGCTTCCGGGCATTGACCCTTCTAAGGTTGATATTACAATTGAAAACGACGTCTTGACGATTGAAGGCCGCGACGAGAAAAGGAGCGAAGTGGAAGAGCAGGATTATTCCCGCCGAGAGTGGACAATGCAGTCTTTTCATCGCTCTGTTGCTCTGCCTGTTGCAGTGCAGTCCGACGACGCGCAGGCATCGTATCAAAACGGCGTCTTGACGGTTACGATTCCGAAGCGCGAAGAGGCAAAGGCGAAGAAGGTTAGTGTGAAGGTGAAGGAGTAAAGTTGCCAAAAGAAAAAATGCCCATATCAATCAAGATATTGGCATTTGTCTCTCGCTTATTTGGGGTCCCTTATTAGGTAAACCCCAATTAAGAAAGAGATACAGCATATCCCTAAGCCTATAAGGCCATAGGGTTTTGGGACATCATTCCAAAACATTAATTGCAACGTCCCAGATACTGCAATTAAGAAAGCTATACGGCCTTTCATCTTTCTCACCTCCTTTCTTTTTTGTAGAATGAGAAAAATGTTGAGCGCAGTATAGCACTTCTTCTTCTTCTTCTTCTTCTTCTTGTCAATAGATGAAGCGCAGAAGCCCATATGAATGCAAAAAGACCGCTACAAACTTACCCAAGATATTTTAAAAAAAGTCGCTGAAATAGATGAGTTTAAGGGCGCGTGGATGAAATTAAAGTTGTTACACAGCCATATCCTTCCGCAATTGGAATGGGTAGCTCTGCTTCAATCCTCCGCATCTTCAACACGAATAGAAGGGTCAGAGATGAGCGACAAAGATGTAGAGGATTTTCTTCAAGGATTAAATATCCAAAAATTTAGGGATTGCGATAAACAGGAAGTGCAGGGATATAAAGAACTGTTGGAAACCGTATGTGCTAATTATGAAACCACACCCTTTACAGAAAATACGATAAAAGGTTTTCACAAGATATTGTTGCAGTACTCACAAAAAGATGAGCGTCATTTGGGAGAGTATAAAAAACATCCAAACACCGTGGTGGCGTTTGACGCAAACGGAAAACAACTCGGCATTATTTTTAAAACCACAGAACCTTATCTAACGCCAAAAGAAATACAGGAATTACTGGAGCGTACAGGAGCTTGGATTCGCGGAGAAGATAAACATAGGCTTTTGATAATCGCGGAATTTATCGTAGACTTTCTTTCTATACATCCTTTTCAAGACGGCAATGGACGGCTTTCCCGCATTTTAACGAATTTTTTACTGTTGCAACATGGATACGAATTTGTGCGTTTTAGTTCTTTAGAGAGCGTGATAGAGAGTAACAAGCGATTATACTATCTTGCATTGCGCAGGAGCCAAAAGGATCGCGGCAAAAAAAATGAAACGATAGAGCCGTGGATAAACTTTTTTTTAGACGTTTTGGTGACTATGACACGTACGTTAAAGCTGAAGGTGGAAGATAAAGGAATAAGTATACAAATTAGTGAACGAGAACAAAAAGTATTAGAATATGTAAACAAACATCAACGAGTTACAAGCACGGACGTAATGAACAAGTATTCAATAGGTCAAAGAGCGGCGAGTAAAATTTTATTACAAATGGTAGAGAAGAAGCTATTGATTAGACAAGGAAAAGGGAAGAGAGATGCGTTTTATACGTTAAATATAATATAGTTTAACGGAACTTTAACGGAACTTTAACGGAACTAACTTTAATTTTGATTAACTAATCAGTTATACGCTGTACGGTAAATATGCTTTATAGCGTTGTAACTTTAACACTACATGTCAAAAATTCTTGGCATAGACCTTGGCACCACAAACTCCTGCATGGCAATTATGGAGGGCGGCGAGTCAAAGGTTTTGGAAAATAAAGAAGGGCAACGCACCACTCCGTCAATTGTTGCGGTTTCAAAATCAGGAGAGAGGATTGTCGGAGTCGCGGCAAAACGGCAATCGGTTACAAATCCGCAAAACACTCTGTATTCAGTGAAGCGGCTTATCGGGCGCAGGTTTGACGACAATGAAGTTCAGCGTTCCATAAAAACGCTTCCGTATGAAATCCGCAAACGCGGAGAAGGAGTGGAGGTGAAAATGGGCGACAAGTGGTATACGCCGCAGGAAATTTCCGCGATGATTTTGGTGAAACTGAAAAATGACGCTGAAGAAAAGACAGGAGAAAAAATCACAGAAGCCATCATCACATGCCCCGCGTACTTTGACGACTCGCAGAGAAAAGCCACAAAAGAAGCAGGAGAAATTGCCGGGCTGAACGTCCGACGCGTTATCAACGAACCGACCGCCGCCGCGCTCGCTTACGGTTTTGACAAAAAGAAAGACGAAAAAATCGCAGTGTACGATTTGGGCGGCGGTACTTTTGACATTTCTATACTAGAAGTTTCTTCTGATACAGTGGAAGTGAAAGCGACAAACGGCGACACGCATCTTGGTGGAGACGATTTTGATCAGATACTCATGGAATGGATTGCCGACGAATTTAAGAAAGATCAAGGTATTGATTTAAGACAGGATAAACTCGCGCTTCAGCGAATCAAAGAAGCCGCAGAAAAAGCAAAAATTGAGCTCTCAACGCAGATGGAGGTGGAAATCAACCAGCCGTTTATTACAAGCGGCGCTGAAGGGCCGAAGCATCTTCTCTTAAAACTCACGCGCGCGAATCTAGAACAGCTTGTCGGGCATTTAGTTGAGAAAACTCTTGGGCCGGTGAAAAAGGCGCTTGCGGACGCAAAACTTTCGCCAAAAGATATGAACGAAGTGGTGATGGTTGGAGGAATGACTCGCATGCCTCTTGTTCTTGAAACAGTTGAAAAGTTCTTCGGCAAAAAACCGCACCTCGGCGTGAATCCGGATGAAGTGGTTGCGGTCGGAGCCGCTGTGCAGGCCGGCGTTTTACAAGGGGATGTGAAGGATGTATTGTTGCTTGACGTAACGCCCCTTACTTTGGGAATTGAAACTTTGGGCGGAGTCCGGACGCCGCTTATTGAACGAAACACCACTATTCCGACCGCAAAATCGCAAGTTTTTTCAACAGCCGGAGACAGCCAGACGTCAGTTGAGATTCATGTTTTACAAGGCGAGCGCGAGATGTCCGGAGACAACAAGACGCTTGGCAAGTTTATTTTAGACGGAATTCCTCCGGCTCCCCGCGGCGTGCCGCAAGTTGAAGTAACTTTTGACATAGACGCAAACGGAATTTTGCATGTAACCGCAAAAGACAAGGCAACCGGAAAAGAACAGAAAATTACGATTACAGGTTCAACAGGATTGTCAAAAGATGAAATTGAGCGTATGAAGCGCGATGCGGAATTGCACGCGGATGAGGACAAGAAAAAGAAAGAATTGATTCAGGAGCGCAACACCGCAGAGAGCTTGGCGTACACAGCCGAGAAAACCGTGAAAGAGGCTGGCGACAAAATAAGCTCGGATGAGAAAAAGGATGTGGAAGATCATGTGAAAAAAGTGCGGGATACTTTAATCGGAGAGGATGCCGGCGCAATCAAACAAAGCGCCGAGACATTGGGCCAAGTTTTGCAGAAAATCGGCGCGAAGATGTATCAGGCGTCGCAAAGCGCCGAGGCTGAAGGCGGAGCCGGAACAGAAAGCGCAAGTCCATCCGGAGCCGGCGATCAATCAGAACAAGGAGAAAGTAAAAAAGATAATGTCGTGGAGGGGGAGTATGAGGAGGTGAAGGATGAGAAAAAGAGTGAGTAGGATTATGGCTAAAAAACAGACAATGTATTTAGAGACGTCAGTGATTTCCGCGTATTTTGATTTTTGGAAAGGGAATCCTCCACAGCAACGCTATACGCGACAGTTCTGGAAAGAAATTGTGCCGCATCATCGTGTGTATATTTCCGATATTTGCTTGCAAGAGTTAAGTCAGGCTCAAGAAGAGTGGTATAGAAATTATTTGGATATACTGCGCGACATTGAGATTATTACTGCTACCATGACAGTGAATATTTTAGCGAGAAAGTATGTCAGCGCTGGGATTATTCCAAAAAATAAACTTAACGATGCAAATCATTTAGCGATTGCGTCGCTTCACAGAATGGACTTTCTTGTTTCGTGGAATCAGGAGCATATTGTGCGTCCGCATAAGATACATCAGGTAATCGTTTTTAACAGAAGTCAGAATATACATATTCCAACTATTGTAAAACCAAGTGATTTTTTATGAGAAAAGAACCTTATTTTATGCAGGAATTACATAAACAGAGAGAGAGAGAGGCGCGTATTTTGCGGACGCGGTTTAGAGGGGACTTTAACGCGTATTGGCAATGGACTATGGGGTGTTTGACTAAGAGCTTGAAAGAACAGGGGTACCGTATAGAGAACAGTAAAAGTGGAGTTGGCCGCTTGATGAAAGAGCGAAATGCGCGCGTGAACAAGAAGTAAAAGAAAAAAAGCTCCGTTCGCGCGTCATCAGTTTCTCTGGTTGATGAACGCGTTACTTAGAGCATTTTGTCATATTGAGATTATTTTATTCTAAATTTTATCTCAATAAATCTTATCTCAATATGACTGATTCCTTCAACTACCATTAGGGCGATTGTCCCAATGATAGTTGATAAAACAACAATCATTAACATCTTAGTGATTATGTGTACATTCTCTGGAATAAACCAGAGAAAAAATCCTCCTGCTAAGCAGGAGGACACAAATCCGATGAAAAATTTTTTCATTTTTCTCACCTCCTTTTTATGAGAAAAAATCGGCCGGGTTTTGGATTTGCATTATGCAGACCAAGCCGATTCCAGAGAACAAAACACTATAGCACTTCTTCTTCTTCTTGTCAAGAGTAGAACGCAAAGAAGCATGACCTTTGGCAAAAGATTACTACAACCTATTAGGCGTCTCAAAAAACTCTTCGGAAGAGGAGATTAAAAAAGCGTTCCGCGCGCTCGCTCATCAATATCATCCGGATAAAAAAAGCGGCAATGAAGCCAAGTTCAAGGAACTGAACGAAGCGTATCAAGTATTGAGCGATCCGGAAAAACGCAAAAAATACGATCAGTTCGGCGCGAGCTTTGAACAAATGGGCGGATGGGAATCCGCAACCGGCGGAGCGCACTGGGAAGATATAATGAACGCGTTTCGGCAAGGCGGCGCGCGCGCGGGCGGTAATTTTGGCGGCAATGAATTTGCCGGATTTTCTTTTGATATCGGCGATATTTTCAGCGAGTTTTTCGGAGGTCGCGCGTCTTCGTCCAGCATGAGTGGCGCTAGTCGCTCGCGTTCATCTCGCGGAAGGGACATTGAGATCGCTATTGAGATTGAATTTTTAGAAGCCGTAACCGGCGCAGAACGCACGCTTGAATTGAAAAAGTTTGACAAGTGCTCGCGGTGCAAGGGCAATCGGGCAGAACCCGGAACTCCTCTTATCACATGCAAGGAGTGCGGAGGAAGAGGAGAGGTTTCGCAAACGCGGCAAACCATTCTTGGAGTTATGCGCACAAGCGGCCAGTGCGGAAAGTGTGGCGGCGAAGGCGTATTCCCGAAACTTAACTGCAAACACTGCAACGGAGACGGCATGGAACGCGTTGCAAAAAAAATCAAAGTGAGAATCCCGGCCGGCATTCAAAACGGAGAGGCGATTCGCATAAGCGGCGAAGGCGAGATTTCTGAAAACGCGGCGCGCTATGGGGATTTATACGTCGGCGTCCGCATTCGCTCGCATCATAAATTTAAGAGGGATGGCGACGACATTCACTCAAGCGAACTGATCTCATTCACACAAGCCGCGCTCGGCGATAAAATTCGCGCGGACACGGCGCACGGAAAAGTTGAATTGAAAATTCCCGCAGGCACCGAGTCCGGCACTGCATTCAAATTGAAACACAAGGGCGTGCCTAGTTTGCGTGGCGGAGGAGAGGGAGATCATTATGTTACGGTAAAAATTGTTGTTCCTGAACGAGTAAGCGCAAAAGCTAAAAAATTATTGAATGAGTTAAAAGAAGAGGGGCTATGAATACGCCACATATTCTCGGTGTTCGCGTGGATGATATTTCGCTCCAAGATGCTCTGCAGAATATAGAGATGGAGCTGTCGTCTTCCGCTTCACAAAATTTTGTTGTTACTCCAAACCCAGAGATATGCCTTTTAGCAGAAAAGAACGAAGAGTATCGTCGCCATATTCTTGGGTTGGCGTTCTTGGCTTTGCCTGATGGCTTCGGATTAAAAATTGCCGCGTGGATACTTGGCACTCGTTTGAAGAATCGTGTAACAGGCGTTGACTTTATTTATGGACTCATGGAACGCGCCAGTCAAAAAGGTTGGCGCGTTTTTTTGTTTGGAGGAGAGGGCGTGGCTCTCCGATGTGCTCAAATTTTAATGGGGCGATATCGGGGGTTGAAGGTTGTTGGAACCTTGGATGGTGAAATTACAAATTACAAATTACAAATTACAAATAAAATCCAAATTTCAAATGATCAAATTGTTGAAACTATCAATCAAGCGCGACCAGATATTTTGCTCGTTGCTCTTGGAGCTCCGAAGCAGGAGAAGTGGATTGCGGAAAATCTTCCCAGACTTCCATCAGTGAAACTTGCCATTGGGGTAGGAGGCACATTTGATTTTATCGCGGGACGCATAAAGCGCGCGCCAAAAATACTGCGCTCAAAAGGATTGGAATGGTTCTGGCGGTTGGTAATACAGCCGTGGCGGCTCCATCGCATCTACAACGCTACCTTGAGATTTCTCTTTACAGTGCTACTATGGAAAGTGCGGATGAGTTTTAAGTACAGACGAAACGTTGTTGGCTTGATTGTGCGAGATAACGGCGGGTGTAGTTCAGTGGTAGAATGTCTGCTTCCCAAGCAGAAGATCGCCGGTTCGATCCCGGTCACCCGCTCCAATTTAAAAGTTTTACTGGTTGAACGTAACGACGAGCCCGGCCACTGGCAATTTCCACAGGGCGGGATTGACAAGGGAGAAACGCCAAGAAACGCGATAATGAGAGAAATGAAGGAAGAGCTTGGCACTGATAAACTAAAAATCATCAAATATGTTCAGGATTTTCATCGCTACATTTGGCCTAAAGTAGATAAACTTCGCCGCGGCTATCGCGGACAAAAACAAGATTTATTTATTTTGGAATTCACTGGCGCCGAGGGCGATATTCATATAGACAACCGCGAGCACAGTAATTATCAGTGGGCGCATTTTGATAAAGCGGTTGAGACAGTGCACGAAGTCAGAAAAGAGCAAACGCAAAAAGCATTAACTATTTTTTACTATGCCGGAAATTATCACCACTAAAATTGCGCCTGATCGTTTACAATATCACCTTAATAATACTTTTGGCGATATGGTGAAGTTCGTGGCAGATATTGGAAAAGGCGTCCTTGCGCTTGGCGGGGAAATGCATGCGGATTGCGAGGAAATGTTACTACAAGCAGATTCAAAACAGGAGAATTTGTGGGGGGCGAATATATACCCATACAAAGAAGGAGATGAACGGGTAGAATATGTATCTCTCATAAATATACGTCCTCATCAGGATAATAGAGAGATGTACATTCAAGATCCGCATATCAGATTGCAAATAAAAGCGATAGCAGACAAACTGCTTCTTTCACCCGATGATCAAATGGCATAAAAATTTAACGCAGGAAAAATGGAACGAATATCCCTTGTCAAAGCAAATGCTTATGATAGGAACCGAATTTGCTCGCATGTTGCATCAGAAAAGTTTAGAATCTTTGCAAAAATGTTTTGAGCGTTCTTTTGAATTACTTGATTTGAGTTTTAATGATCCTAAAGTTAAAGCAGGCAAGCGTGAGCTATTTGCGTTGCGAACATTATTAAATGATCAACTTAACAGAGGATTGAGGCGAGATGAAATTGAACGATGCTATCAGTATTGTCTGCAATTTCACAAATTGCCCGATTCAGGGAGACAATAACATTATGAAACTATTACCAGAAATTCAAACGCGCCGCAGTCCAATCATTTTTCAAAATAGGCCTGTTGAGCAGGAAAAGATAGAGGTAGTGCTGGAAGCCGCGCGATGGGCGCCGTCTTCGTATAATCATCAACCATGGCGATATATTGTTGTAAACGAAAATGAGGCTTTGAATAAGGCGCGCAAAGGACTTGTGGCGGGAAATTTTTGGGCAAAACAGGCGCCAATATTGATTATCGCTCTTTCCAAGCCTGAATTTGACGATACAGTTGATGGCAAAGAGTATTATTTGTACGATACCGGACAATCAGTAATGTCGCTTGCGCTTGAGGCAGAGCACCTTGGATTATCAACGCATCAGATGCTCGGATTTACAGAAGCTACAATTAAGAAAGAGTTTGCGATACCTGATCCGTGGCGTGTTATTGTGTTAATAGCATTAGGTTATGAGGCCGATATGGCAAGAGATAAGCGAGGTATAGTACAAAAACTTGGTATGCAAGTTTTTGAAAAAATACGAGAACGCATGGTAAAGCCTCGCGAGCGAAAATCGCTCCAAGAAATTGCGAGCTTTAATACATTTGCTTTTTAAGGTGAAATAGTGCAAAAGAATTTATGAACCTTGAAGAAGTTGCCAAAGAACTAAATTCCATTAAGTCCCGTAACAATCGCGTTGAAGCGGACATGGTGGATGAAACATAATTCGTAAATTATCGGGCTGTAGCGCAGTTGGTAGCGCACATGCATGGGGTGCATGGGGTCGCGGGTTCGAGTCCCGCCAGCCCGACCAAGTTTTAAATTTATGGACAAAAAATTACTAATCTCAAAAGTAGAAGAATTGCGCGGATCGCGCGTGATTACGTATACGACAAGCGACCGCCAAGGACCAGTGAATGCGCGGATTGCAATGGATGTTATTCCAATTATGAGTCGTCATCTGCAAAACATCGGCAAGGTAGAGAAGATTGACTTGTTTTTGTACAGTAGCGGAGGGGACACCATGGTGCCGTGGCGTCTTGTTTCCATGATCCGAGAATTTTGCGATTCGTTTGCGGTACTCGTGCCATATAAAGCGCATAGCGCCGCGACAATGGTTGCTCTTGGCGCGGATGAGATTGTCATGACAAACATGGGCGAACTATCTCCGATTGATCCTTCAACATCAAACGTATTTAACCCTACGGATCCGCAAAATCCTCAAAGCAAGATTCCAATTTCTGTTGAAGACGTGATGGCGTATTTTGATCTCGTAAAAAATAAATTCGGCATTAAGACAGACGCGGATTTAACGCAGGCGTTTAGCAAGTTTATTGAAAGCAACCCGCAAATCCATCCGCTTGCGCTTGGAAACGTCAACCGTATTCACAATCTCATTCGCATCCTCGCAAAGCGTCTCTTAAAAAGTCATCGTGCGCCTTTAAGAGACGATGAGATAGAGAAGATCGTTGACTATTTCACGGAAAAACTTTACTCGCATCAGTATTTTATCGGACGCAAAGAAGCGCGAGAAGATTTAGGGTTGCGAACTGTGATGAACGCTGATGCGGTTCTCACAGAGAGTATTACGAAGTTGTATGATGAATACCGATCAGCGATGAAACTTGATGAAACCGTGTGGAACCCAGAAAACGAACTCGGAACAAACGCGGTGCAAAACAAAAAGGATTACTCAATTGCCTTTATAGAAAGCCGAGATGTGAGCAATCAGTTTCAACTGTCAATTGAATATCGCAAACAGCAAGTGCCTGTTATGGCGCAAACTCCCCAAGGCCAAGTCCAAATCGCCCAAGACCAAGTGGCGTGGAGAATTGTGGAGCAGGGGTGGAGGTAAGTAAGTATGCAAAAGATATTGAAAAACAGGGTGATATTGATAGCATGCGCTGTTATTGTAGCTGGTGGTTTTTTTATTACTCTAGCTTACATAAAAACATCCAGTGAGGTCAGAACCCCTTTGTATTTGATTGAAGTAGTTCTCCAGTTTCTTAATATAGCGGTGCTTGGCATGGTTGGCTTGTACTTCATGGGTTTGCAAACCAAGATCAATAACACATTAAAAGGTTTAGAAGATGTTGTTGCAGTAACTGTTTTATGGGAAACTGGAACTGATAAGGTGAATATTTTGAACGTTGGCAAAGTTATACTATACCTTAATAAATACGATATTGGAAAAAATACCGAGATATTCAGTAGGTCATTATTGATACCAGCATCTGGTCTAATTAGGATCTCGCTCCATGATTTACCGGTAGGGGAAATGGATATGCAGTTATATTTAACAGATGATTTCAAACGTAAGTATAAGTTTGAAGGAAAGATTTTAGTAGAAGAAATAGAGCAACCGTATGTATTACTACTTGGGCAGACGGCGAATCTTTTACAAGGTGATGGGACAGTTACATCTGGTGTAGCTCCAGTTCAAAATAAAAAAGTAAAAGTTTTAGCAATACACCCATACAAAACAGAGCAATACGACTGGAAGTTATAGAACTATGTGTTAAAATGAAACCCGAAATCATCACAACAAAAATCTCACCACTTTATGAAAAACGATAACAAACAAATTACAATTTTTGAAGGTAAAAGAATTCGTCGCCACTGGGATAAAAAACAAGAAAAGTGGTATTTTTCAGTGGTTGATATTATTCAGGCGTTAATTCAGCAAGCAGATTATCAAACCGCCAGAAAATACTGGAATAAACTCAAAGAAAGGCTAAAAAAAGAAGGGAACGAGTCGGTGTCAAATTGTCACCAACTGAAATTTGAAGCCGCTGATGGCAAATATTACGCAACCGATGCCGCAGATGTAGAGACATTATTGCGTCTCATTCAATCAGTGCCAAGTCCAAAAGCCGAACCGATAAAACTCTGGTTGGCTCGTGTTGGTTATGAAAGAATGCAAGAAATCATTGATCCGGAAAAATCCGTCAATCGGGCTAGAACAAATTGGCAAAGATTGGGCAGGAGCGGAAAATGGATTCAACAGCGAATGATGGGGCAGGAAACCAGGAACAAGCTTACCGATTATTGGAAAGAGCACGATGTTAAAGAACAGGACGAATACGCGATTTTAACTAATATAATCCATCAGGAATGGAGCGATGTGTCGGTAAAACAACACAAGGAGCTGAAAAATTTGAAAACGGAAAATTTGCGTGATCATATGACAGAAGCGGAATTGATTTTTACCGCGCTTGCGGAATTGTCTACTCGCCAAATTGCGGAAACGGAACAAGTCCGAGGCCTTGAAAAAAATAAAATGCCGGCGCAGAAAGGCGGACAAATCGCCAAAAACGCGCGGTTGGAGTTAGAACAAAAAACCGGCAGGCGGGTAGTAAGCAAGGAGAACTTTAAACTACCAGAAGGCAAAAAATCGAAAAGGTTAAGATGATTTTAATTTCTCGCGAAACAATGAACCATCACAATCAACACTTTGGCGATAGAAAGAAGCGTGTGCCTGTCTTCATTTTTTTGTTTGTCATGACAGCTATCCTCACCGGCTGTCAACACGAAAAAAGTGCTGTAAATACGCCACCTATCATAGAAGTACCCAATCAGTCCACGACTTCAACACCAACCACCGCTCTTCCAGACCTCCAACCGGAACAGCCTCCTATTGTAGCAGAGAAGAAGGTGTACACCACCGTGGATTTTTCCGAGTACAATTCCGACTATCAATTCAAAGCCATCATCCCGCCGAACTACCAGGTAGAATATGTGAATGTAATTGAGTCCATTAACATTTACGATCCACAAGCAGAGGGCGGCGTGCCACGAGATCAACCACAAATTTTTATACGCAAGTTTAGCGCGAGCACTTTCCTTACTTTAAACACGGTTGATATTTTTTCACGCGAGGAGCGTATGGTGGGGAGGCACGAGGCGGTTTTATATGATATTCAAAAGAAGCAGAGCGTGGCGGATTTTCCCGATCAGCCAAAGTGGCGAAACGAACGGCATAAGGTGCTGGATATTCGTTATACAGAAATAAATCCGAGCATATTTTTTGTCTTCGCGTATAACCCAGCCTTTGGAGACGTCGAATTTCAGCGATTCATAGATAGCCTTATTTTTTACAACGATCGCGAAAGTTTCCACTCGCCGCTTGATCCGCCAGAAAACCGCGTCACCAAAAAGCCGTTTGGCATTTATGTTACGCTCGAAAATTCTCCAGTACAGCCGGAAAAGTTTACCGGCTATCATACGGGCACGGATTTTGAAATAAATGAGTACGAGTTACTGCCTGATATTCCGGTACTCGCCATCTGCGGAGGCGTTATCAAAGAGAGAAAACGCGTAAATGGCTATGGCGGAGTTGTTATACAAGAGTGTATATTTGAAAACCAACCTGTGCATGTCTTGTACGGCCATGTATCTTTAGATGACGCAGATGTTGGCGCGTACATACCGCCCGGGAGAATCATCGCAAAACTTGGACGCGACAAAAGCGAAGAAACCGACGGCGAGCGAAAGCATTTGCATTTGGGGATTGTCAAGGGGACGAAGGTTGACTTACGCGGTTACATGAGCGATAAAGCCGAACTTGATATGTGGCTTGACTTTGGCGAGTTTGTACCGTTATAAGTGCCGCATGAGCGGCTTTAGCTTCAATCATAATTTGGGCGTGTTGCGCAATAGCTCATTTTGGCAAAGCGTAAAATTTTTTTGGTTTGTTTAAGCCATAAAATTTTTACCAAATTGTCCAAAATTGCATTTCGCAACAGTCCCCTAAAGGCAAGAAAACAGCCAAGATCATCCCTTTACAAAGCTTTGCCGGAAGTATAGAATTGAGCATAGAAGAATTAAATTCAGACATCCTTGGACCAATGGAATGATTGAGCGGTTCAACGGAAAGATTAAAAAGAACGTGTTGAGAAAATATCTTTTTAGTGATGTGGGCGATCTTAAAGAAAAACTCGCTGAATATATCAACGACTACAATTTTACAATCAGACTTAAATGGTTAGGATATAAAACCACGGTCGACTACCTAAAAACTAACTTTAATTATACTATACAACGTATCGTTATCTAACACTTGAACAGCCACTTTTAGTGTCTTGACAAACCAGACCACCTTATTATCTAACATTTACCAATCCCATTCCTTGTGATAGGATGTTTCTAAAAATGAACATTTTATTCTTGGATTGTGACCTCTATTCGAATATGGAAAAAAATGGAATACATTTACAAACCAAGAAGTTTTTACAGCAGATACTCCAACGAAACAAGATGAGAAAGGAGAAGCAGTATTACCACAAGCGGTTGTGGGACAGAAAGGAGAGGAACCTACAGCGCCAAAAGTCAAAGAATTAACCAGTCAGGAAAAAGAAAGGGTTGCTGAATTGGAAGAAATTCGCATGAGAGCAGTTGAGTATTATGGGAAACTTGGAATTCGCCCGGAAGAAATTGAGGTTGCAGATCATACAGGGTCTACATATAGGATTGAATTTTTCGGGGCGATTTCTATACAATATCCGTATCGCGCACATTCCTATGCTTACTCAGAGAATCACAAATGGGACAATTACACCACAAATGCCGTTCGTGTTCCAGGAGGGTACGGGGGATTCCATTACTTTAGGTTCAAAAGGGTCCAAAGGAAACATGAATTTGTAGTGATTAAGTGTTTTAAGAGTTATGGAAATGAAGGAGGAATGTTTGCAAAAGATTTTACCACGGGGCGTCTCATAAGAGGAAAGGAAGTATTTGCATTGTGGGAAGATGGATCACAGGAGATACAGATTCCTAAGAATCCTGAACCGCGTCAAGAGTGGGGTGAATATGATGTGGGGTACATATCCGCTTTGCCACCGCGACTCAAATTAAAGCAAGATTTAAAGCCGGTTGCCCAGTCGGAAAAAAAAATTACACAACCTCTTAAGAAGCGCGGGTCTACTAAACGCCAAAAGAGAGAATTAGTGGAGCAACAATTAGTTAAAGACTATATAGACAGGGAGTAAGTATGCGCTTGGAAGAGAGGAGTGATTTAGAATTACATCGTGGCACAACGACAGAGCTGATAATATGAAGAGGAAGAAGGTATTCTCACGGAGGGGTAAAATCATACCCTAGATTGACATTTACTTGAGAGTTTTGGTTAATGCCTATGCCCGAAATTATTACTACAAAAATTGATAGAGCAGAGTTAAAGCGGCATGTTGAGGAAATTTTTGGCGACATGGTGAAGTTTGTGGTTGATATTGAAAAGGGGATACTCGCGCTTGGAGGCGAGATGCACGCGGAGTAGTGAGGAGTTGTTGCTGAAAGAAGGATAGCGGCAAGAGAATTTATGGGGCGCGAATTTGTATCCGTTTCGAGATGGTGAAGAGCGGATTGAGTACACGTCGCTCATTAACATTCGTCCAAGCGCGGGAAACCGCGGCATGGAAATTCAAGATGAAGCAATAAAACACAAAGTAAAAGAAGCCGCAGAGCGTCTGCTTTTTTCACCTGAAGATCGCTTATGACGCCGCATCACAAAACCTTAACTGTAGAGAAATTTGAAACACGAAGAAGATCAAAAACGCTGTATTGAACGCGCATACGAGCTTGTTGATCTAACGGTTGCCGACCCCAAGTGGCGCGGGCGAAGCAAGGAGCTTCTGCGAATTCGCGAGATGTTAGGCGAGGAGTATATTGGACGCATTGATCTTCGCAAAATTGAACAATACTACGCGTACTGCCTTGATTTTGCGAAGGCGAATGTGAAATATGAGTTAGAATGACCAAACACATCCCCAAAAAATGGAACATCCTCGTTTTAGGCGCGGCAACGATTGCAACGGCCGTCTATTTCATTTATTCAAACAGAGTTCGTTTAATAGACGAGACTGTGTTCTGGAATTTTAATTCCTGCTCGACAGGCGCAAAAGAATTATTGGCTGATATAAAAAGCGCAAACTATTGTGAAACCCATGGCGAATGCGTTACGCTTGACGAGTCGGCAGTCCATTGCATAAATTTTGTGAACACAAACGAACGCGCAGTGCTTGAAAATAAAATAGCTTCTCTTGTCGGCAGATGTCCGGGGATGGACAAAGCATGCCCGGATTTTGGAGGCGAGCCATATCTTGCCTGCCGTTCCAACAAATGCGAACAAGCAGAAAGAGGCGAGGAGCGAGTTATTGCGCAAACAGATGAAAATGAATACCACCTATTGGAGAAAATTTTTATAACAATAACTAATGATTTACTGGTGCCTATTCAAATCGTAGACGATGCAACCGCAGATCCTGCATTTGTTAGGTTGGAGCAAAAAACAGACGCGTGGCGCGATGTCTATGAAGATATCAAAACACCGCCTTCTTCTCTTTTACTATACAAAGAACTTAAACCAAGGGAAAGCTATGCCTATGTGTGGAGTCCATATTTTGCATACGGTCAAAGCCCAATCCTCAAACTTGTTCCGGGGATATATCGTTTCACGTTCTTTTTAGATGGGGAAAAAAATTTGCGCCTCCAAACAAATGAATTTACGATTACAGACAAAAGAGGCGGATTTCAAATGGAAAATCTTTGTGACAAAGATGCCGACTGCGTTTTAAGTTCTACCGATTGTTGCCCCACGTGCAATGCTGACGCAGTTACTATTTGGGAAGCGGAAAGAAGAAAGAATGATCAGTTTTGTGATACAAAAGATTATAAATGTATTCAACTTCAATGCCCTTACGAACGGACAATAGCGCGATGCCTCACTAATCAATGCGTCAAAACCTATGAGATTACCGGGCAGGTGATAGAAACCGAAGCCGTTCTTCCTTCAAAAATTAGACTAAAATATGAAGATGGAGATGCAGGCACGCAGAGGACATGCAATGAACTCAATCGCGTTAAAATCAAAGAAGCGGTTTTTGGCGGTCCAGAACGAGAATTTGTTTTCAAAAAAGATAATCGCTTTTTTATCAAGGAAGGGAGTTGCTATTCGCTTGAATATCAAAAAACAGAAGACATATGCGAAGGCGATGTGATTATCGGCTTGCAAGAAAAGCCGTGTGTGGAAGTTTCTCTAGACAAAAGTGAATATCAATGGAATGACGAGATTGAAATAAAAGTTGCCAATAATAGCGGCACAACATATTGGTATGATAATTCAGATGGATTGGGGCATAAACTCATATTGCTTACGCTTTATGTAGATAAATTGCCAATATCGCTTGCATCAGAAGGCAATATCGCGATACCCAAGGAGTTGTTTCCCGGAAGCGCGATACGATTGCCTGTGTTGCAAATTAAGAAAATTTTACCATCTTTATTATCGGACAAAGAAAGAAACACATTTTTCCTTAAATTTATCTATGCGTTAGATACATGGGATACGCCCGAAATTCCAAGCGCAATTAACCAATACGCGCGTACAAATGAGTTTACCATTAACCTTGAAGACGCGCCGCGATACTATTCTGACAATGCCTATTGCAAATCAAACAGCGATTGTCAGCCTGTGCTGTGCAACAAGGGCGGTTTTGGCGTTGAACATAGTTGTTTAAATCAGAATGCCCCACCGTGCTATGACTCGCGCATCATGGAGCCAGTGCTTGGAGAACCTCGTCCGCCGATTGAGTGCGTGTGCGTCCAAAACAAGTGCGAGGAAAAACAAGTCGTGCCAATTTCAGTTTCAACTGACAAAGATGAATATATCAAAGGAGAAAAAGTTACTATATCAATCGCTAATCTCACGAACAAATCCCAACCGATCCATTATCCCTATTACAGCATTACTTTTAATGACCCAGAAGACGGAAAAACAAGATTGCTTGATCTCGGGGACTGCGAATCCTGTAGCACTCCCTGTTCGCCCTTGCCATCGCTTACGTTGCAGCCAAGGGAGATAAAAAAATTTACATGGGATCAAAAGTCCTCTTATTGCGATAATGGCGCGCGAAAAACAAAACAAGCGCCAGGTAATTTTTACCACGCCGCCTCATATACTGATTTTCCCAAAGGAACAGTATATACCGTTGCATCAGACCAATTTTCTGTTGTTTCTAACGTTGTTATTACTCCATCTCGCAATGAATATACACGGGGCGAGGAGCTGACGTTCACTGTTTCTAATAATTCCGACGAGAATGTGTGGCTTCGTTTTTCTGGCAATCCTTCGTATTTAGATCCAAACGCGGGGTTTCTTGAAATGTGGGACGCGGAAAGAGAATCTTGGGATATTGCATGGGAGGCGCACATTTTTTCAACCGCAAGCTATGAAGATCAGAAAGTCGCGCCACAGAGAGCGCGGCAGTATTATCTTCCTCTTTTTACTTTTGATCCGGGCACATACCGGATTGGCATGTATGTCAATTTTACAATTATTCCGGAAACAGTAGCATCAGGAACCGGGCAATCGCCGCATTCTAAACCTTTTACGATAAAGGAGAAGAAAAGCATCGTGACAGATCATTTCATTATTTTTCATCACGCCGATGATCTGCAAAAAGCGGCATCCATAGGACAAGAAGCAGAAAATGCGTTTTCTTCAATTATCCAAGATATTCCCGTAGACAAAGAGCGGTACCAAGAAGATTGGAAAGTGAAGCTCTACGTGTACCCTGATAAAAGTCTCTATAGCCGGGTAACCATGCGTCCTTCATGGTCAAATGGGTCCGTGAGCTATCGCAAACGAATGCTCCACTTGCCGCAAGCGGTGGCAGAGGACTATGCTATCGGGCATGAACTCACGCATCTCATGCATTCGGATTTGTACGGCGGATATTCTTTTTGGAAAAATGTGCCTGAATGGGTAACCGAGGGGCTTGCGATGTATGAAGAAGAAAAGATTGACGACGTGTATGTGCGAAGCGCATTAGCGCCGTATCTCGCTGTATTTAAAAACGGCGACTATTATTCCCTTGAGGAACTAACTGACAAAAGCAGTGTTGAAGGAATTTCAGAAAATGTGCGTTTTTGGTATGCGGAGGGGTGGAGCATTGCCAAATTTTTAATCCAGACGCACGGCATGGAAAAATTTTTGGCGTTTGGAAAATATTTAGGCGAGAATATGAATCTTGAAAAAAGCGTGCCCGCGTATCCGCTTAATGAAGCCTTGCAAGAAGTTTATAATGGCAGTTTTGCGTCCACAGGCGATCTTCTTGAGCAATGGCTAAAACAATTGCCGCTCAAAACATAGACGTGAGTGAGTTAAAATATCTCGCGCAGAATAGGTGTATGATATAATAACGCCGTATGAATTTTGTTCCACCAAAGCTTAATCGTTACTTTTGGGACGCCAACCCTAAAAATTTCACTCACAAGCACGCGCGGTTGCGGCGTTTAATTGAAGCGTGGTAGAATCATGGTATGGGGGGAAAGAATTTTGCCGGAAAAAAATGTTTACCGTGCGAAGGGGGAGTGAAGCCGCTTGAAGGCGCGGAAGATAAAGAGCAACTCACTGCCGATTATGGGTTTACCGAGGCAAACGGCCCGCCTGCGTCCAAACCATGAGCACAAGATTACTTAGTTTTATTAAGGTATTAAAAGCTATGAAAAAAACGATATTTCTAATAGGATTTTTGAGTTTACTGTTGGCGCCGTACAAATTTGTTTTTGCTTGCCGATGCGTTCAGCCGGGTGCGCCAAAAGAAGAACTGCAAACAGCAACGGCGGTGTTTTCGGGCACCGTTGTAGACATAGATAAAAAGAAAGTATCAGTGGGGCAGGGATTTTTTGAGGATTCTTATACGGCAACTTTTGATGTGGAAATGGCATGGAAAGGAGTGTCCAAAAAGACAATTACCGTCAATGCCGGCATTCAAGGCGGAATGTGCGGATACCCCTTTGAAGAAAAGGAGAGCTACATAGTTTATGCACATGGCGCGGACGAGAACGGGCTTTTAACAAGCCTCTGCACAAGGACAAACAAGCTTATATATGCTTATGAGGACTTGAAAGAGTTAGGAGAGGGTCAAGCCGAGCTTGTGCAAAATACTGTACCAGAGCTTCCAGCCCACATTCAATTTACAAGTGCAACCTGTGGATAAAAATTTTTGATGTTTGAACGTAACGACCTTTGATATAGTTTGTTCATTTCCTCTTTGTACGCCTCGTTTGGTGTTTGGTATCCCAAGCATTTCATCGGACGATTATTGATCAATCTTTCAACTTGCCTAATTCGCGCGTTGGAGACAGTATCGAGATCAACGCCGCGGGGCAAGTAGAATCTCACGAGTCCGTTTCTGTTTTCATTGGTTCCTCTCTGCCAAGACGCGTATGTCTTGGCAAAGTAGAATTTCATCCCAATGGCGGCAGTAACGGTCTCGTGAGCGGCGGCTTCCAATCCGTTGTCGTAGGTCATTGTTCGCCGCGCTTCTGAGGGGAACGCGCGGTAACGGCGGATGGTTGAACGCGCTTTTGCCTGTGCAGTCAGATCGCGCGGCCTAAATATCATCACCTTGCGTGTTTTGCGTTCAACGGCGGTGGAGAGCGCTCGGCGGTGCCGATTGTATACAATGTTATCGCCCTCCCAATGACCGAATTGTCTCCGTTTTTCCACTAGTACAGGGCGTTTTTCAATATCAATCCGATGAGGGATACGATTGTCCTTCCAATGTCTTCTTCCGTTCTTTTTCCGCCTAATACGATGAGCGCGGCGTAAATACTGGCGCATGTTCTGTTTCCGGCCTTCAAGGCTGTATATGAACTGGTAGATACTTTCTTGATTCAAGTATGGTTTGCGTTTTCTCTGTAATCGCCCCGCGATGAGGTCCGGAGACCAACCGCGTTTCAGGAGCCGAATGATTTTTTTCTTGAGTACTGGTTGTTTGACCACATATCGTATCTTCCGTCCCCTTGCTTTCCGCTTGCCCGCCTTTCGCTCCGCGGTGTCCGGAAGATACTGCTTGAGTTTAAGATGCTGGTTCCTTCGCAGTTCTCTGCCGATGGTTGATTTGTTTCTGCCGAGTCTTTCGGCAATGTCGCTGTTTGTTATTCCTTTCTGCTTCAGCTGATAGATTTTTTCACGCTCTTTTTGCCCAAGTTGTTTATATGATTTGTTGTGCATATACTTTGAGTATACTGCTCAAAGTTGCACTTCTAAATTGATTTTACCAATTCAATAAATTTTAAAAATTAAAGAATTGTGCCTAATTTTTCTCCGCTATCACTACGAAGAATAAAAAATGTTTTTTTACATCCGATAACAGCGTGTATCTGGTTCGGTAGATTTGACGCAATTAAATTTCGGGTCTTCTCCCAAACATGTGGGTAAATTAGTGTGGAAATCCCACCTATGACGGCTTATTGCCTAAACAATTCTTATGCCTAATTCAATATCTCAACCAGTCAATCAAACCAAGCGCACTCATCTAAAGACATGGCAGTGGATAATACCACTCATTCTCCTTGCCACCTTAGTCGGCGGATATTTTGTGTATCAAAATTATTTTTTGCAAAAAACAACGCGCGAAATACCAGCCTCTGCGCCAGCGGCAAACCAAAGCACAGAAGCGCCTGAAGCCGTCAAGGAAGACGATTTTTGGAAAGCTATTAGAGACATAGCTTCCATAGTCATCGAATCGCGGGATCAAGCGTGTGAGACATCGGTCGATTGCGCTTTTGTCTCTACCTCGTGCGGCGATTGCGGAGGCGATACGGTGAATTTGCTCTACACGGAGAAATATGCGCAACTATTGGATAACGAGTGCCCCAACCCTCCTGTTTACGCATGCGACTGGGATTATAGGGATAAGTTCAAAATAGATTGCGTGAATTCTCTGTGTGTGTTTGTTCCAAAAAACGGCGATGCGTCTAAAATCATCACCGCGCAAGGAAACATACAGCCCTTGGAAGGTTCCATTTGGCAGTATGGCACGCATACTTTATTAGATGAAGATGGAGACATTCTCTACGCACTATCAAGCGATGCAGTGACTTTAGATGATTACAATAGGAAAAAAGTTGAGGTGCAGGGCTCTCTCAAAGAAGGCTATCCGGTAGACGGCGGCCCTCCTTATATAGAAGTGGATACGGTAAGAGAAGCGAATTAACCGAGCCAATGAATGGACACTTTTTTAAAGAAAAGAACAGTACTATACCTATTGTCTTGATTTTGCGAGGGGGAGCCGCACGTAAAACGTCGTCCCATGCCCGAGTTCGCTTTCAAACCATAGTTCTCCCTTGTGCGCCCGGATAATCGGGCGGGCGACGTATAGCCCAAGCCCAGAACTTGCCGGTTGCATGTTAATAGCGTTTTTACTGCGATAATATTGCAGATAAATTTTTTCCGCATCTATTTTTTTGATTCCGATGCCGGTATCAGAAATTGCAATGAGCGCGGTTTCCCCCTCATCGGTAAGAGTAATTTTTATTGATCCATTTTCTGGTGTATATGCAATCGCATTTGATATAATATGCCGTATCGCATCTGCAAGCATTTGTTTATCTCCGACAACTGCTGGAAAGTTATTTGTCCCACTGTATAAAATTTCAAGCCCTTTTTCTTTAATGCGAATTTTGTAATGCTTGAGAATTCCTTGAATAATATTATGACTTGAGACTTTTCGTTTTTTGAGTTTAAGAGCGCGTGGATTGATTTTTAGAACTCCTAAGAAGTCATCAATTATCTCAATCATATTTTGCGCGGCTTGATACGCGTCGTTTAGCATCTCTTTCGTCTTTTGAGACTGATTGCAGACGGGATCATTTCGCAGATCTCCTATGGTCCAGACAATAACAGTGAGCGGCGTGCGGAGTTGATGGCGAACTACAGAAAGAAACTGCGCTTCGCGTTTACTCATTTGGTGAAGTCGGGCGAGCTCTCGCTCCTTTCGTTTTATATCTTTCGCGAGCGTGATATAGGTTGAAGAAGTTGTAGGCAACATAAACGCAAGTATAATCTATTATTGGCTTTTATGCAAAATAAATCCCCCGCAAGCGCGCGAGGGATTTTGTTTGTTAAACGTTTATTTTACTCTACTCTCTAAAGTTCTGTTTCAATGTTCAATTCATCAGGCAATACGGTATCATCTTCAGCGTTCAGTTCAATATCCAATTCCCGCAACGCAGATTCATCATTGATTGAAGTAGTAGTATCTGGCGTTATTGAAGGAGGAGGCGTTGTCGGAGCAGTCGTTGCAGGTTGCTCATCTATTGGAGCTATCGCATATTTTTGTTTTCTTACGGCAACAAGAAGAGCGATTATAATGATGATAATGACAATACCGATAACAGCATTTTTATTTTTCATTGGTTCTATAAATGTTCTCATATACGAAGTATCTGCGTTTTTTGCAAATACTTCTTTAATGAGACGCGTAATTAGTTGGTTGTTGTTTTTGCTGATTTAAGTAATTGGATTCCTTCTTTCATGCTTTGTCGCGCATCTACAAGCGTTTTATATACTTCGGTCATTTTGCTCTTAAAATTTTTGGCAACGGCCAAAGGGTCTTCCGCATTTTCAAGTTGATCAAGCATTGTTTTCGCCTCGCTTACAGAAGCGCGCGCAAGAGCGATTTTTTCTGTTGCCGCTTGTAGGGAAGCAGTCGCCAGGGTTATATCAATTTCCTTCTCTTGCATTTTTTGCGTGAGGTCAGTTGCCTTTATATTTAATTTTTCTAGTTTATCAATGCGAATCGTCGCGCGTTCTATAATATTTTGTCCGCGAAGTTTCGCGCGGGTTATGCGCGTCGCCTTTCGGTCCTCATTTTTAAGATCTCTTGCTTCTTCACGGCCTTGTTGGATTTCTTTTCTATCTTCAGCATTTGGCGCAGTTTGTTGCGCATTAACTCCTCCGACGAATAACATCGCCACCATCGCCGCAACGAATGTAAATGTTGCCGCAACGATAAGAATTTTTGTGTATTTCATGATTCTTGAATAATGTCTCAAATATGTAATCAAAGATCCTTAATTTTTGACCACTATACACAAGACCATTAAATTTTTGCTATTATAAGTTATTGGCATAGAACCGTCAAGTATGATATATTTAGATAGAATGATTTTTTTATGATTGTTACTCGTTTCGCTCCATCTCCAACAGGGGAGCCGCACATCGGCAATATAAGAACCGCGCTTTTTGCATGGATGTTTGCAAAAAAGAACGGCGGCGAATTTTTTGTTCGTATTGAAGACACTGACAAATCAAGAGAAATTCCCGGAGCGGTTCAGGCGATTGTAGAATCGTTAGAATGGCTTGGATTGAACTATGATAAGAATTTAATTTTTCAAAGCGAGCGGTTGAAAATTTATAAAAGCTATGCCGACAAACTTGTGAAAAGCGGGTGGGCTTATACCTGTACATGTTCAGAAGAAAGATTGGCACAATTACGAGAAGAGCAGATCAAAAGAAAAGAGCCGCCGATGTACGACGGTAATTGCAGAAATAAAAATATATTTAGAAATGCCGGGACAAAGAATTGCGTGGTTCGCCTCAAGATTCCAAAAGACGGCGCAACAGAATTTACCGATATTGTCCGCGGCGCTGTTCGGTTTGAAAATAAACTTATTGATGATCAGGTGATTCTGAAGTCCGACGGCTATCCAACATATCATTTGGCAAATGTTGTTGACGATTATGAGATGGTGGTTACTCACGTTATTCGCGGAGAAGATTGGCTTTCCTCAACACCGAAACATCTGCTGATTTATAAATATCTCGGACTTCAGCCGCCAGTTTTTGCTCATCTTCCCATGATTTTAGGGAAAGATAAAAGCAAACTTTCTAAACGCCACGGCGCAATGCCTGTTTTGGAGTATAAGCGCGCAGGTTTTCTCGCTGACGCTTTTTTAAATTATATTGCGCTTTTGGGCTGGCATCCGGTTGAAAATCCTGACTGCCGAGAGGCAGGTCGCGAAATGTTAAGCCGGAAGGAAATAATAGAGCAATTCTCTTTAGAACGTGTGCAAAAATCCGGGGCCGTGTTTGATCCGGAAAAATTAACATGGATGAACGGGATGTACATGAGAAAACTTTCCCGCGCCGAACTTTTTGAAATCCTGCAAAGATTCGGAGCGCAATATGACGAATCAGCCAAATTTGTATTAGAGAAGATTCCGGAAAAAAATATGGATCGCGCCATCGGGCTTGTGCAGGAGCGCATGCGCACCTTAATGGATTTCGCCCCGCTCGCGCGCTTTATTATTGATCTGCCGGAGTATGATGCGGACATGCTTATATATAAGTCCGCCGATCTCACTCTCGCGCGACAGGCTCTCACTGCCCTTAAAAAAATTTTGGAGGTCATTCCGGAACAAAATTTTACCAGTGATCGCATAGAAAACGATGTCTCAAGCCTTATTACAGAGGAAAAACTCTCAATCGGAGCTGTATTTCATCCTCTGCGCATTGCCTTAACTGGACTTAAGGATTCACCAGGTCCGGTTGAAACTGCTACTGCACTAGGGAAAGCCGAATCGCTTCGCCGAATCACACATGCATTGCAAAAAATTCGCTGATATTTTATACTTTTTTTGTGCCCGCATATCGCCCCAAACTTGTCTATTTTTTTTATCCGTTCCTTATTGGAAGTCTGTTTTTAGTTTTTTTTGCCGCGAGCAACGCATATCAATTGCCTATTTTAGAGATCGGAGGCGAGGATGATGCGGAAAACAATTCCATTACTGAATTGAATCAGGATTTAAAAACACGCCGTGAAGCGGTTGATGCGCTTAAACTACAGGCAGAGGAATACAGGGGAAAGGTGATTGCGCATAGAAATGAGGCCTTCACGCTGAAAAATCAGCTTCTTATTCTTGACGCGCAAATTGCAAAAATCAGCGTTGAAATTCAAACCAAAGAACAGGAGATTGAAATTACAAAACTTGATATTCGCGGAATTGAACTGCGCATTGAACAATTAAAAAAAATAATCGGCAGGCAAAAGGAACGAATCGCGGACATTCTGCGCATCGTCTACCAAAATCAGGAAAAAAGCGAGCTGGAAATTCTCCTTTTGAATGATTCTCTTTCGGACTTCTTTAATCATGCGCAGTATATTGAAAATCTTCATGACGGTTTGCATAAACAACTTATTGAGTTAAAATCCGCAAACGAAGAACTTGAGAGCGAAGAAGTTTCTATAAAAGCGAAACAGGATGCTTTGGAACGGCAGAAAAAATCGTTTGAAGATCAGCAATATGGTCTTAAAGATCAGGAAAGAGTAAAAACGCAACTTTTGGAGGAAACTCGCGAGAGTGAAAATACGTTCAGGACTTTACTGCAGGAGTTGAAGTCGCAGGAAGAATCGGTTAATGAGGAAATTATCTTACTTGAAAAAACGATACGAAAAAAACTTGAAGACGAAGATGCCGCGAAAAAGTTAGAACAAGCAAAGGGCGAATTACTTTCCTGGCCTGTGCCGAAAAATACAATCACTGCGTATTTTCATGATCCGTCATATCCATACAGATATGTGTTTGAGCACCCGGCAATTGACATCCGCGCTCCTCATAGAACCACTGTTGCCGCTTCCGCAAGCGGATACGTCGCAAAAACTCGGAAAGACCCGAATTGCGACGGTCGCTATTCCTATATTATGATTATTCACGCGAACGGACTTTCAACTGTGTACGGACATGTAAATGAAATAGATGTTGAAGAGGGGCGGTTTGTTCTCCAAGGACAGGCAATCGGGCGAAGCGGAGGAATGCCCGGCACATGCGGCTCCGGACGTCTCACAACCGGGCCTCACATGCATTTTGAAGTGCGGTTGAACGGAATACCTGTTGATCCGCTTTTATATTTGCCGTAAATATGTACGACTTTGCCATTATCGGAGGAGGTCCTACTGGATACGCGGCGGCTATGTACGCCGGACGCTTAAATTTGAAAACGATTATTTTTACAGGCGCGCCCGGCGGACTTATTATTACCACGGATTTTGTTGATAACTATCCCGGATTCAAGCACATAAGCGGATACGATCTTTTCAGTAATGTTCAGGAGCACGCCCGTTCTTACGAGATTACCGAGATTTCCGCAGAAGCAACTTCAGTACGCTCAAATGATCGTGGAGCATTTATTATTCAGACAAAAAAAGATTCGCACGAAACTAAAACAGTTCTATTTGCAACCGGCGCGTCGCATCGTAAAATTACTGTTCCCGGAGCCGCGGAATTTGAAAACAAAGGCATACACTATTGCGCGCTCTGCGACGGGTTCGCGTATAAAGGTAAAATAGTTGCAATTGTTGGAGGAGCTGATTCGGCGGCCAAAGAATCGCTTGAACTTGCGCAAAATGCTGAAATCGTGTATATCCTTTGCCGTGGTAGCGCTCTTCGCGGCGAACCTGTAAATGTTACGCGAGTTCATCAGAATAAAAAAATCAAACTCGTAACAAACATTAATCCTGTAAAAATTATCGGGAAAGAACGCGTTGAAGGAGTTGAACTTGATCGTCCTTACGAAGGGAGCGCGATTCTTAAAGTTCAGGGAATTTTTGTTGCGATAGGACACATTCCGCAATCAGAATTATCGTTACAGCTTGGCGTTTTACGGAATGAAAAAAAGGAGATTGTCATTAACCGTTTTACTGAAACCAATGTCCATGGCGTGTATGCCGCTGGCGACGTATCTGATACTCCTTTCAAACAAATGATAATCGGTTGCGCCGAGGGCGTGATGGCGGCGTATCGGGCGTATGAGCATCTCGCAAAAGCAATATGAATATCAAGGATTTTATCAGAGAACGACCATATCTTATGTGGTCAACAAATAATTACGACGCGCTTTCAGAAGACGCGATTCTTGAAGCGGTTTTGAATTACGGCAATTTTAATGATGCGCAAAAGCTATTTTCTCTTTTGGGGATTAAAAAATCAGCCACCATTTTTCACAAGCAAATAAAAAGGAGTAGAGTTAATTATAGCCCGAAGATACAGAATTATTTCACGCTTTATTTTAAGAAATATGCATAAAGAGATTTTAACAGACGCGCAGATTAAACTCTTGCCAATGCTTGAGTCGTTTGCTGAAAATTTTGGGTTAGTCGGCGGAACTGCGATAGCATTGCATATTGGGCACAGGCGGTCAGTTGATTTTGACCTTTTTACGAATCACTCGTTTGACACGTTAAGAATAAAAAAAAAAATTGTGCAGTTTAACCCAATAGAAGGAGTGTTAGTGGACGAAAGCGCGGAGTATTCGGTTGTTGTTCAAGGAGTAAAAGTAACCTTTTTGTACTATCCTTTTAAAATTGAGTTTGGGGAACGTTTTGACGATGTTATACAACTGCCCGATTTAGCAACCTTAGCCGCAATGAAGGCGTATGCTTTAGGAAGACGGGCGAAGTGGAAAGATTATGTGGATATGTATTTTATATTCAAAAAATTTCATGCGTTGAAAGAGGTTGTAAAAAAAGCAGAGCAGATTTTTGCAGTTGATTTTAATGAAAAGTTGTTTCGCGTTCAATTAGCGTATTTTGATGACATGGATTATACGGAAAAAATAATGTATATGCCGGGATTTGAAACGAGCGACGAAACTGTAAAAAAGTCGCTCATTGAGTATAGTTTGGAATACAATGAGTATAAAAAACCATGAACGACAAATACTAGTGGAACCTAAAGAACAAGTATCCGTTCCAAAGCCGCCGCGTATTTTTGAGCTCATCAATTCGCAAGAGCCGTTGCAGAAGAAACTGGAACAGATAACGAGTCAGATCTATACCGATTTTTATACCGCCGCGAGTATGAGCGACCGTGAGAAAGTAGCGCTTGGTTTACTTGGATTATTAGAGTTCGGCAATGATGGACTTGCTGCATTACAGTATGGTATTGCGCAAGATACAGGCGCGTTGGGAGAAACGGCGCGGAAATTAGTTTCTTTTTTGCCAGAAAAGCCCAATGCAGATGAGTTCGCAAAACGAACGGCATTAGAAAAATCACTTGACATTCAACGATATGGGGACATTATTTTTGATGAATGGGAGATGGAAGACGATGAGTTGGCGCATTTGTATAAAATTAACCCTATTCTGCAAAAAAAATTCAGCAATAAAAAAGCATTTCAAGCCGCCTACATCCAGCAGAGAGGTTTAAAACCTGGTATACGGAAGGAAGAAAGATTAGAGCAAGAACGGTTACTGATGCAGGGTGTTCCACCTGGCGAGGCAACCTATCGGTTTATGAAAAAACGGAAAGAAGAAGAGCTGATAAGCGATATTCGTTCATTCGGAAATTATGAAGCATCTTATATTGAGTTGTTAGGGCCTTTAGATGTTTTGCGTTTACGGTCCGAGAAAGAGCCTAAATTTTTATTGGTAGGCGCTGACTGGGGAGCCGGAGAGTTTGTACAGTTTATTGATAAAATAAATCCCAATGGCAAAAAGTATATTATTGATAAAACAAAAATGTATACTTCATTTTTTAAGCACATTCAAAGCCAAGATAAATCTTTGATTACGATAATGGACGGATTGAATCTTGGTTTCAAAAAAGAACAATTTGATTGTGTTTTTATTAATTATCTTTTAGGGGTACTCATAGGGGATAAAAACCAAACTTTTAAAGAAAGCCTGAGATTGCTGTTTACACAGCTTTTTGCTGTTTTGAAAAAAGGCGGAAGTTTGTGCATTGTTGATGAGTATGAATATGCGCATAAATTTTCAAAGGACGAGCTTGTGGAGATTCTGCAAGGCGCTGGTTTTTCCAAAACCAATGATGCTGGATTTCCGCTGTTTTGTTTATTTCAGCACGATAGATTACGCGGGATTATTGACGAGAATGGATTTGGACAGTTTAAAAATATCCCGTTAGTATGCAAAGATAACGATTTTACGTTTCGGTTTTCAAAACCATAACGCGTTATTTAAGGAAACAATATGCCAACCGTCCCAATAGAGATCTCTGCCCGGCATTGCCACCTTTCGCAAACAGACCTTGATATTTTGTTTGGCAAAGGATATGCATTAACTCCGACTAAGCCGTTGTCTCAACGCGCGCAATACGCGGCGCGGGAAGTGGTGGAAGTACAAACACCAAGCAGTTGGGGCTTGCCTCCGCATACGGATTTTACGTTTGGAAAAGCGCCGGATCATAACCAAATCCGCATACTCGGGCCGGTGCGGGAGCACACTCAAGTAGAATTATCATGGAGCGACTGCGTTTCTGCCGGAATTGAACCGCGCGTTTTGGTTTCCGGAGATTGGAAGCGGAGCGCGGGAGGGCTGATTTTGATAGGACCAAATGGCGAAGTAAAATTGGAAAGGGGAGTTATAGTTCCGCAAAGACATATTCATTCTCATACAGATAAGGCGCGTGAATTAGGGCTAAAGCATGGGCAGATAGTTTCAGTAAAAGTTTTAGACGAAGATCAAAAATCCTCATTGTGCCCGATTACATTTCATAACGTTATCATCCGAATCCACCCAACATTTGACTGGCAGATGCATCTTCATACTGATGAAGGTAACGCCGCGGGGATTACAGGAATGGCTAAAGGAGAGATAATGATATGATTCTTTCAATTAACGCCGGTTCAACATCAGTTAAATACCGTCTTTTTTCATCAAAACTCGCGCTTGTCGCAGGCGAGGATTTTCCAGACACTGCGCCGAGCAAAAAATTATTTCACCAGATTGCGCGTTTGCTTGAGAGTCAGTTGAAACAGAATCGTCTAAAAATCGCTCACCGCGTGGTGCATGGTGGTCCGCATTTGCGGCATCCGATGAAAATTACGCCGTATGTCGTAAAAACCATAAAAAATCACGCGCATCTCGCGCCGTTACATAATCCTTTTAACCTTAAAGCAATTGAATTTGCGAGGAGATATTTTCCGAACGCCGCGCATTTTGCAGTTTTTGATACTGGATTTTTTCGCACACTTCCGTTAGTTGCGGAACTTTATCCGATTCCGCTATCATTCTATAAAAAATACGGCATAGAACGATATGGTTTTCACGGCATTGCGCATGCATATTGCGCAGAGATTGCAAAACAGAAACTGAAACTGACGCGCCCGAATCTCATTACGCTTCATCTTGGCGGAGGATCTTCAATCACAGCTGTAAAACGCGCCCGCGCGATTGACACATCAATGGGATATTCGCCTCTTGAAGGTCTCATGATGTGGTCTCGCGCAGGGGATATTGATCCGGGGGTTTTAGTAAGTTCAACCCCGAAAAATTTCGGCGCAAAATTTTGGAACAATGTCCTTAATTATGAATCAGGGTTAAAAGGAATTTCCGGCTGTAGAGATTATCTTGATCTTCTTCACAAACGCGCTCTCGGGCATCATACGGCAAAATTGGCATTTGACATGTTTGTATATCGCATACAAAAATATATCGGCGCATATTATGCGGCGTTAAACGGCAGTGTTGACGCCATTGTTTTTTCCGGCAAAATCGGAGCCGGAGACGCGATTACACGCCGCGCCGTATGCGATGGGCTTCCATTTTTGAAAAATGTCGCGAAATTAGTTGTAGAACCAAACGAAGAATGGATGATGGCGAAACTGGTCCAGAAATTGTGATATATGCTCTACTCTATTCTTCCACAATCTTCAAAATCTTTTTCATTAACAGCTCCGGATCTGCATCCAATTTTACGCAGTCTTCTTTTTCAGCGAGGAATAAGAACCAAAGATGATATTGATGAGTTTCTAAATCCACGATATGAGAATTCAGCCTATGATCCGTTCCAATTTTTGGAAATGAAAAAAGCTGTAGAGCGTCTGCGTAAAGCGGCAGAATTAAATGAGAGGATTATTATTTATGGAGATTATGATGTTGACGGTGTCGCATCTTCAATTCTCATGCTGGAAACTCTTGAAACGCTTTATAAAAAAATCTGTCTGCCGACAAGGCAAGATGACAAAAGAGCTTCAGTAGGCGTATATCTTCCGCATCGCGAGGATGAGGGATATGGGCTTAACCCAAAAGCCGTTTCATATATTAAGGAACACGGCGCGGCTCTGCTTATAACTTGCGATTGCGGCAGTGGAAACAAAGATGAGCTTAGCGATCTTCAAAAAGCAGGTATTGATGTTATTATTCTTGATCACCATGTCGCGCCTTTGGAGCGTCCGCCATCTTTTGCCTTCATCAATCCGAAATTTAAGAATGAAAGATATCCGTATCGCGATCTTTCAGCAGGAGGAGTTGTATTTAAGGTAATTCAGGCGCTTCGTAAGCTTGACTATATAAGTGAATCATTTGAGAAATGGTCGCTTGATTTAGTAGCGCTTTCAACTGTCGCAGACATGATGCCGCTTTTGAAAGAAAATCGGACACTTGTGAAATGGGGGCTTATGGTTTTGAATAAAACCCGCAGAGTTGGCATGCAGGCGCTAATCCGCAGTTCCCGGATTCAAAAAATACTTACAACTTACGACATAAGCTACGCCCTCGCTCCTCGCATTAATTCAGCCGGGCGCCTTGATCACGCAAACGTCGCATTTGATCTTCTGCGCCAGACAAATAAAGAGAGCGCAGAACATGAAGCAATGAATCTCAATCAAACAAATGAAGCGCGGCAGAAACTCACAGAGAAAATTTTAGAAGAGGCAAAAAGGCAGATACAAGAACAATATGAGCGTCATGATCGAACTCTCCTTGCTTATAACCTTAATCAAAAAACATGGCCGATGGGCGTGTTGGGGCTTGTTGCGGGCAAAATCGCAAAAGAATATTATCGCCCGGTTTTTGTAATCGCGCAAACTAATCACGGCATCTCCGGGAGCGGACGTTCTATACCGGCATTTGATCTCACAGCTTTGCTTGACTCTGTGCGCGATCTTTTGGAAAAATACGGCGGGCATCCGCAGGCATGCGGTTTTACGCTCAAAAATATGGATGATCCAGAGGCAACGATCCAGCTTTTCAAGTCAAGAATTGAGGAATATGGCAAGCAGTATTTGAAAGAAAGCGATCTTCTCCCGACTATCACTATTTCCTCTGAACTTGCCTTTTCGGATATTACTTTAGAGTTTATAGAAGATTTGGAACGGCTTGAGCCATATGGCCAGGAAAACACGAAACCGCTTTTTTTGACGCGCAATGTACAAGTTCTTTCGTCTAGAACAATGGGAAAAAAGAATAATCACTGCAAATTGCTTGTTTCAGCGCATGGGGCAAGACATGAAGCTGTAGTCTTTTGCGCTAAAGATCACATAAAAGAAATTACTTCAGGGGACTTCTGCGACATCATCTATAATTTGGAACAAAACGAGTGGAATGGGGAAACAAGGATTCAGCTCATGATACGCGAGCTTGAACGAGTGTAGTTGACTAATACAGAGGATTGACAAACACCTTTTGAACCGTTATACTAGGCATCAATACTTTATAAACAACGAAGAATGGCACAATTTCAGGTTAATCAGAAAGGATTTATTGAAGCAGAAGGCGTGATAGAAGAAGCGCTCCCATCTGCGACTTTTCGTGTAATACTTGATAACGGTCATGAGATACTGGCAAGAATCTCCGGCAAGATGCGGCTCAATCATATTATGCTTGTGCCCGGGGATCGGATTAAGATAGAGATGAGCCAGTACGATTTGACAAAAGGGCGCATAACGTATCGTCTTTAGAATCTATCTTTTCAAAGTAAATTGAGAGCCTTTACAGGCGCGGATTTCTTTTATCAAAATACATATGAAAGTTCAGGCATCTGTTAAAAAACGCTGTGCCCAATGTAAAATCATTCGGCGCGGAAAATATCTCCGCGTCATTTGTCGGGCGAAAAAATCGCATAAACAAAGACAAGGATAACATCTATGGCTCGCATTGCAGGGGTAACCCTTCCAAAACAAAAACGAATTGAAATTGCGCTTACATACATGTACGGCATCGGCATTTCGCGCGCGCGTAAAATTATTCATGAAGCAGGGTTGGATGCGAATAAAAAGGTTAGCGATCTTACAGAACAAGAGGAAAATGCGTTGCGTTTAATTATTGAGAAAAATTATAAAGTTGAAGGCGAACTCCGGCGAGAAATTATGCAAAACATTAAAGTACTGCAAGACATTGGAGCGTATAGAGGTATTCGGCACCGGAGACATCTGCCTGTGCGCGGACAGCGAACCAAAACTAACTCGCGCACTGTGCGCGGCAATGTGCGGAAAACTATGGGTTCTGGAAGATCAAAATCCGGAGATAAAACATAAAAATTTTACCTGCCTATCGGCAGACAGGTTGTATGGCTAAAAAACGAGAAGTCCAATATGGAAGAGTGCATATCAAAGCAACGTATAATAATACGCTGATTACAGTTACTGATCCTCTTGGCAATGCGCTTGCGTGGTCTGGCGCCGGGTTAAAAGGATTCAAAGGTCCGCGGAAAGCAACGCCTTATGCGGCAAGCGTGATTGCAAATGATATTTTACAAAAAATCAAACCTTTTAATATGAAAATGGTTGACGTGTTTGTTCAGGGTATCGGGCACGGACGCGAGTCCGCAATACGAACATTAAACAGCGGAGGGTTGAAAGTCGGATCAATACGAGACGTTACTCCAATTCCGCACAACGGCCCCCGTCAGCCAAAACCGCGGAGAGTGTAATTTACAGCTTTTTAGCTTTTTAGCTTTTTATCAAAACTAAAAAAGTTAAACAGCATAAGTTTTTTCAATGAATATCTCTCTTCCATCGCAGATTGCTATTACCCCATCCACAAAAAATCCGGACTCTGCCAGGGTTGAAATTTACCCTTTGTATCCAGGTTACGGACACACGATCGGAAATGCGTTGCGGCGCGTCTTATTATCTTCTCTGGAAGGAACAGGGATAACTGCCGTGAAGATTGAAAATGCGCAACATGAATTCATGACGCTTCCGCATGTTAAAGAGGAGGTTTTGGAAATAATTTTAAACTTAAAACAACTGTGTCTGAAGATGCACACTGACGGGCCTGAAAAACTCATACTGAATGTCAAGGGGAAAAAAGAGGTTTCCGCATCTGATTTTAAGGCAAACGCGAATGTGGAAATTATGAATAAAGATTTTCATATAGCATCTCTTACACATAAAGACGCCGAACTAGTTATTGAAGCGGTAATTGAAAGAGGGCTCGGGTTTAGCCCGATTGAAGAACGGGAGAAAGATACTGACGTGGGTGTTATTTCCATTGATACAGTTTTCTCGCCTGTCTTATCCATAGGATACACAGTTGAAGATGTCAGAGTCGGAAAGCGGACTGATTATGATAAATTGACGTTTGATATTACAACCAATGGAACGGTCAGTGTGGAACACGCCATACACGAAGCCACAGATATTCTTGCGCAGTACATTTCATTCATCAAAGATAAAACAGAACTGGAAACCAAAACCGAAGAGAAAAATATAGAGGACCAAGAAGTAACAACGGAAAAACCGAAACGCAAACGCGCCGTTAAAACCAAAAAAGTTTAGATTCGGATAACTTATGCGCCATAGAAACAAACCAACTATCAGCTCGCCCTTCCGAAGAAGAGACAACAGCCTTTTCAAAAATTTGGCTGTTTCTTTGATTCTGCATGAAAATGTGAAGACCACCTGCTCGCGAGCGAAAATTGTGCGCGCGCGCGTTGAACGTTTCATTACAAAAGCAAAGCAAGGCAACCTTACAGCCCGCCGCGCTCTTCTCCGATCGCTTGGACGAGAAGGAGCGGTGCGTAAATTGCTGGAAGAACTTGGGCCAAGATATAAAGAACGTAATGGCGGTTATACGCGTATTGTAAAACTGGGAGTCAGAAAAGGTGACGGAGCAGATATTTCACAAATTTCATTTGTATAAACAATGATTCATCTTGACGCCACAAATCAAGCTCTTGGACGGCTTGCATCTCAAATCAGCCAGTATCTTCTCGGCAAACATAAGAGCGAGTTTGTTCCGTATAAAAATGTCGGGGATAAAGTTGAAGTCGCCAATGTTGACATGATAAAAATTACAGGCAACAAACTTGCTCAAAAAGTTTATTATCACCATACATTGTATCCAGGGCACTTGAAACAAACGTCGATGCATAAACTTTTGAAGTCCGATATGCTGAAAAGAGCGGTTTGGAATATGTTGCCAAAAAATAAACTTCGCGAAGAACGCATGAAAAATCTTACCATTAAACTTTAACATGAGCATTGCAAAAAATCTTCCAAAACTTCAAAAAAAGAACAAGTACGATGAAATTTTTACAGATCGCGCTTACACTCACGCGGTCGGACGGCGAAAAAATGCAACCGCGCAAGTGCGTTTGTATGAAGAAGGACGAGGAAGAATTTACGTTAACGAAAAGGAATTCCGCAAATACTTCCCGCATTTTGAAATGCAAAAAATTGTTACTCGTCCGCTTGACATTGTAAAGGAAAAACAAAATCTGGACATATCAGTGAAAGTTTCGGGCGGCGGATTTCGTGGGCAAGCCGATGCATCGTCTCTTGCAATCGCGCGCGTAATTGCGAAGTGGAAGCCTGAATATCGTGAAAAATTAGCAAAAGAAGAACTCTTAAAAACCGATGCTCGCGTCAAGGAACGCAAAAAACCAGGGCTCAAACGCGCCCGCAAAGCTCCGCAATGGGCGAAGAGGTGAAATATATATGGGAGTAGAAGAAAAGGAAATTCGCGGCGTATTGTCAGATGACGCTATAAATAAGTGCAGAAATTATCTATTTACTGAATGTTTGTGGGTGGCGGAGAATTGGCTTGGGTATAGCGCTGTGAGAGAGGATATTTTTAGCGACATTGAAAATCCTGATGCTTTAACTGCATTTGCCCATGAGGTAGTTAAAAAAATTGAATCAACGCGCAACGAGGATTTTTGCTTTTATATGCAATACTATGGGAATACTGATCAGCTTGTGGACTGTATTGTCGAATATGCGCGAAAGATGCAACAAAAAATTTCTTAATAACGATTTATATTGGGCGACAACCGTCGTCCTTTTTTAATTTTGTTTGAGGTATGGAAAACATTTTTGATCAGTTTATCGGAAAATATTCTCTTTCTAAGACGTTGAGGTTTGAGTTGAAGCCGGTGGGGAAAACCGAAGATTTTTTGAAGATAAATAAGGTTTTTGAGAAAGATCAGACGATTGACGACAGTTACAATCAAGCAAAGTTTTATTTTGACTCACTGCACCAAAAATTCATTGATGCGGCGTTAGCTTCAGATAAGACAAGTGAGCTGTCTTTTCAAAATTTTGCCGATGTGCTGGAAAAACAGAACAAAATTATTTTAGACAAAAAAAGAGAGATGGGCGCGCTTCGGAAAAGAGACAAAAATGCCGTGGGGATAGACAGGTTGCAAAAGGAAATCAATGATGCGGAAGATATTATTCAGAAAGAAAAAGAAAAGATCTACAAGGATGTGCGAACGCTTTTTGATAATGAAGCTGAAAGTTGGAAGACATATTATCAAGAGCGAGAGGTAGACGGTAAAAAAATTACATTCAGCAAAGCCGATCTTAAGCAGAAAGGAGCTGATTTCTTGACCGCGGCTGGAATTTTGAAAGTGCTCAAGTATGAGTTTCCAGAGGAAAAAGAAAAAGAATTTCAAGCGAAAAATCAGCCAAGTCTATTTGTTGAAGAAAAAGAAAATCCTGGTCAAAAACGATATATTTTTGACAGTTTTGACAAGTTCGCCGGATATTTGACCAAGTTTCAGCAGACAAAAAAAAATTTATATGCCGCAGATGGAACATCAACGGCGGTAGCGACAAGAATTGCTGATAATTTTATCATCTTTCACCAAAACACGAAGGTTTTTAGAGATAAATACAAGAATAATCATACTGATCTCGGCTTTGATGAAGAAAATATTTTTGAGATTGAACGATACAAAAATTGTCTTTTGCAAAGAGAAATTGAACATATAAAAAACGAAAATTCATATAACAAAATTATCGGAAGAATCAATAAGAAAATAAAGGAGTATCGCGATCAAAAGGCAAAGGATACGAAATTAACAAAGTCAGATTTTCCGTTTTTCAAAAACCTTGACAAGCAAATACTCGGTGAGGTTGAAAAGGAAAAACAGCTTATTGAGAAAACCCGCGAAAAAACAGAGGAAGATGTTCTCATTGAACGCTTTAAGGAATTTATTGAAAACAACGAAGAACGTTTCACAGCGGCAAAGAAATTGATGAACGCGTTTTGCAACGGTGAGTTTGAAAGCGAATATGAAGGAATCTATTTGAAAAATAAAGCGATAAACACCATTTCACGCAGATGGTTTGTAAGCGACCGAGATTTTGAGTTAAAACTTCCGCAACAAAAGTCAAAAAATAAAAGTGAAAAAAACGAGCCAAAAGTCAAAAAATTCATCTCAATCGCGGAAATCAAAAACGCGGTTGAAGAACTTGATGGAGACATATTCAAAGCGGTTTTTTATGATAAAAAGATTATTGCACAAGGAGGAAGCAAGTTGGAACAGTTTCTGGTGATTTGGAAATATGAGTTTGAATATTTATTCAGAGACATTGAAAGAGAAAACGGCGAGAAATTATTAGGTTACGATTCTTGCCTGAAAATAGCGAAGCAATTAGGAATTTTTCCGCAAGAAAAAGAAGCAAGGGAGAAGGCAACTGCGGTGATTAAAAATTACGCAGACGCGGGACTGGGCATTTTTCAGATGATGAAATACTTTTCGCTTGACGACAAAGATCGCAAAAACACGCCGGGGCAATTAAGCACCAACTTTTACGCGGAGTACGACGGATACTATAAAGATTTTGAATTTATCAAGTATTACAACGAGTTTCGGAATTTCATAACCAAAAAACCGTTTGACGAGGACAAGATAAAGTTGAATTTTGAGAACGGGGCGTTACTAAAAGGGTGGGATGAAAACAAGGAATATGACTTTATGGGAGTAATTCTAAAGAAGGAAGGACGGCTTTATCTCGGAATAATGCATAAAAATCATCGTAAACTTTTTCAGAGCATGGGCAACGCCAAAGGCGACAATGCGAATCGCTACCAAAAGATGATTTACAAGCAAATAGCGGACGCGTCAAAGGATGTGCCGCGTTTATTGTTAACTTCAAAAAAGGCGATGGAAAAATTTAAGCCGTCGCAAGAAATACTGCGGATTAAAAAAGAAAAAACATTTAAGCGGGAGAGCAAAAACTTTAGTTTGCGAGACCTTCATGCCCTAATTGAGTATTATAGGAATTGCATCCCTCAATATTCTAATTGGAGTTTCTATGATTTTCAGTTTCAAGACACTGGTAAATATCAAAACATTAAGGAATTTACAGACGATGTTCAAAAATACGGATATAAAATATCCTTTCGGGATATTGATGACGAGTATATAAATCAAGCCCTCAACGAGGGGAAAATGTATTTGTTCGAGGTTGTCAATAAAGATATTTACAATACGAAAAACGGGTCTAAAAATCTCCACACATTATATTTTGAGCATATCTTGTCCGCAGAGAATCTTAACGATCCGGTGTTTAAGTTAAGCGGAATGGCGGAAATTTTTCAAAGACAACCATCAGTCAATGAGAGAGAAAAAATTACAACGCAAAAAAATCAGTGCATTTTAGACAAGGGCGATAGAGCATATAAATACCGCAGGTATACCGAAAAGAAGATTATGTTTCACATGTCCTTGGTTTTAAATACGGGCAAGGGAGAAATAAAGCAAGTGCAGTTTAATAAAATAATAAACCAAAGGATTTCATCTTCCGACAATGAAATGAGGGTCAATGTAATCGGCATAGACCGTGGCGAAAAGAACCTTCTTTATTATTCAGTGGTAAAACAAAACGGGGAAATTATAGAACAAGCCAGCTTAAATGAAATAAACGGCGTAAATTATCGCGACAAACTTATTGAAAGAGAAAAAGAGCGGCTGAAAAATCGACAATCATGGAAACCTGTAGTAAAGATAAAAGACCTTAAAAAAGGATACATATCGCATGTTATCCATAAAATATGCCAGCTTATAGAAAAATATAGCGCGATTGTCGTGCTTGAGGATTTGAATATGCGCTTTAAGCAGATTCGCGGCGGCATTGAACGAAGCGTGTACCAGCAATTTGAAAAGGCGTTGATTGACAAGCTTGGCTATCTAGTATTTAAGGACAATAGAGATTTGCGTGCACCGGGCGGCGTCTTAAACGGCTATCAGCTTTCTGCGCCGTTCGTCTCGTTTGAAAAGATGAGAAAGCAAACGGGCATACTCTTTTACACGCAGGCGGAATATACATCAAAGACCGATCCAATTACGGGCTTCAGAAAAAATGTTTACATAAGCAATTCGGCTTCATTGGATAAAATAAAAGAGGCAGTAAAGAAATTTGACGCTATCGGATGGGACGGAAAAGAGCAAAGTTATTTTTTTAAGTATAATCCCTATAATCTTGCAGATGAAAAGTATAAAAATAGCACTGTATCTAAAGAATGGGCTATCTTTGCTAGTGCTCCGCGCATTCGCAGGCAGAAAGGCGAAGACGGCTATTGGAAATACGACCGAGTGAAAGTAAATGAGGAATTTGAAAAATTGCTAAAGGTATGGAATTTTGTAAATCCTAAAGCGACGGACATTAAGCAAGAAATCATAAAAAAGGAAAAGGCTGGAGATTTACAAGGAGAAAAAGAACTTGACGGCAGATTAAGAAATTTCTGGCACTCATTTATTTATCTTTTTAATCTTGTCTTAGAATTGCGAAATTCATTTTCGCTTCAAATTAAAATCAAAGCCGGCGAAGTGATTGCCGTAGATGAAGGGGTAGATTTTATCGCATCGCCAGTGAAGCCGTTTTTTACCACTCCTAATCCATATATTCCATCTAATCTTTGCTGGCTTGCCGTAGAAAATGCCGACGCAAACGGCGCGTATAACATCGCGCGGAAAGGTGTAATGATTTTGAAGAAGATAAGAGAACACGCAAAAAAGGATCCCGAGTTTA
>MHJU01000013.1 GCA_001818155.1 Candidatus Jacksonbacteria bacterium RIFCSPLOWO2_02_FULL_44_20
CTCGTATTTTTGCTCCAAGAGTTGCACAATTTTAAACTTTTGAATCGGCGTTACGCGGGCAAATACATGAGAGCGGAAAACAGCTTCTTTCTGTTCGCTCTCGGCCATTGCATCAAAAGCGGCTCCTGTGATGACCTCGTCGTTTTGTCCTATAAGCCCAATCTCGCGCGCGACAGAACACGCAACCTCCGGGCTGTCGCCAGTTAACATTTTCACTATAACGCCCAAATGTTTAGCTTTTGCGATGGCTTCATCCGCAGACGGCTTTAAGGCATCGTGAAAAGAGACAGCTCCGACGTATGAAAGCTCGCGCTCTTCATCTTGCAAATTCTCGGAAATTTCTCTGTCGTCTATTTTTGCAACCGCGATCACGCGTCTCCCAGATTTTCCTTCAGATTCAGCCCAGTCCATAATTTCCCTTTGCGCTGAATCGCTAAAACCGCATAATCTGGATAAAATTTCCTCTGGCGCGCCGCGGACAACTAATTCCCGTTTGCCGTCGCGCTCTGCAAGAATCGTAGCGCGTCTCCGCTCCGGATCAAATGGAATTTCAGTAATAATTTTATAGGTTTTCGCGTCCTTAATAATAATATCGCTCGCCGCGTTTTTTACTGCCTCTTCAAAAGCGTTTGATGATTGAATCTTCACGTGTTTTTTCCGGCCGGACTCTTCAAGTCCGATCAAGCCGTACAACAACAAGCGATCACGCGCGCTATCGTCGCCTCCGCCGTACGGACGCGCTTCGTAGAGCGTCATCTTATTTTCTGTGAGCGTGCCTGTTTTGTCGGTGCAGAGAACCTCAATACTTCCCAAGTCCTCAATTGCCGACAGCCGTTTGACAACAACTTTATTTTTCGCAAGCCTCAAAGCGCCGCGGGATAGAGAAAATGTTGTTACAAGCGGAAGCGCCTCCGGAATTACGGTTACCGCAAGAGCAATTGAAAAAATAAGAAGTTCTCCGATGTCCGCGCGCTCGCCTTTAATTATAAGATTCGCGGCAAACACAAACGCAAGTGTTACCACTGTTAGGCGAAGCACAAACGCGCTTAATCTGCCGATGGCTTTTTCAAACGTACTGCGGCGATCAAGAGAACGAGTTACTCTCTCAATTTCACCTACAGCCGTGTCTGCGCGAATCGCAACAACAATCCCGCGCCCTTCTCCGCTGACGATCGCGCTTCCGGAGAATCCGATGTTTTGCGCGCCGTATATATCAACTACCGCGTTCGGGAGACGATCTGCGATTTTAAAAACAGGCGCGGACTCGCCGGTCAAGGCCGATTCATCAACAATCAGATGCTCGACTGATATAAAACGAACATCCGCATACAGCGCGTCTCCTGGATGCGCGAGGACAACATCGCCTACCACAAGTTCACAACTCGGCACAATTTTTTCTTTAGAATCCCGGATCACTCGCGAGAGAGTTGGCACATATTTTTGCAGAAACGAAAGCGCGCGATCGGAGCGGTGTTCTTGATAAAATCCAAGCGCGGCGTTTATTGCCAAAAACGCAAAGATCATCGCCGCATTAACAAAGTCGCGAAGCAGAAGAGCGATAATCATCGCGCCTATAAGCAGATATACAAACGGCGATGTGAATTGACGAGCAAAGAGCGACAAAACGCTTGTTTTTGCGGAATGCAAGCCGATTCCAGAGCGCCCTTTAAGACGCCGATGCGCCTCATTTGTAGAAAGTCCGCAATCAGAGGTTTTAAGTTCTTCATACAACTCTAACTTTGTTTTAGAAGTAAAAAAAGAGTACCGCATAGACTCTAGATATTTTTGAGGTTTAGTATCCATATTTCACTTTTCTCGCGCCGATTTGAGCGCTCGCGCCCACCTTTGTCAACTGCGTCAATAAATTCTCCGCGCTATCCTTGTAAGGATCCAGCGCGCCAGACCGGCTTTTTTAACCATTCCTTAATATAGATAATCTATATTGTTTTTAAGCGACGCAGGGTATCCGTGGTTATATTCTGGCGTCACAATAATAAAACCATCAGCTTCCGCAATTTTTTTCGCCCAGACGTTTGCCTCTTTTAGGCGATACTCGCCCTGCGTATATGCCGGAGATACAACTTCTGCAAACATTGGAAGTTGATGATTCAAAAGATCCAAAATTTCAGAAGACAATTCTTCCATGCGCTCCGCTATGTCATAAATCCATTTTGCCGGCTTATCGCCAAAGCGGCCCTGTCTGACACTCGCAAGAATAATTTTTATTTTTAGTTTGTTCATATATTTGTACGAACGTACACATTTGGATGAGACGCGAGGTAAAAAAACAAGCTGACTCGCCAAATGCGTAAATCCCGTTATATATTTAATTTTATTCAAATAATCTTACAAATTCTTGATAACCGCTTGCGGACAGATCTTCTTTCGCAATAAAACGAAGCGCGGCGGAATTCATACAATAACGCAGTCCGCCGCGATCCTTCGGACCATCATTAAAGACGTGCCCCAAATGCGAATCCGCGTATTTGGAACGAACTTCTGTCCGCGCTGAAAAAAAAGAATTATCCTCTTTAAAAATTACGCTCTCTGGCGCTATTGGCTTTACAAATGACGGCCAGCCAGTGCCCGAATCGTATTTATCAAGCGAAGAATAAAGCGGCTCGCCCGAAAGAATGTCTACATAAATTCCCTCCCTCTTATTTGTATCGTATTCATTGCTAAATGGCGGCTCTGTTCCGTCTTCCTGTGTTACCTTATATTGAAGCGGAGTAAGCAATTTTTGAACATCTTCTTTTGAAGGTTTTTTATAACTCTTCCACAGCGAAGAATCGTCCATCGCCGTAGGGCTTTGGCTAATATCTATATTGTCTCCCCAGTATTTCTTTATAAAAGCGTCGCGCCCGGATCTCAACCTATAATATCCATAGCGGATCGATTTTTCTTTGTAATAGTCCTGATGATATCCCTCCGCAGGCCAAAACTTCACCCGCAAAATGACAGCCAACGCTATGGGTTTATCAAATACATGCTGTGCGTCAACCTCCGCGATAACAGCAAGGGCGCTGTTTTTCTCTTCATCATTTTCATAATACACAGCCGGCGCGTACTGTGCCCCTCTGTCATAAAACGAGCCCTCCGCGTCTGTCGGGTCTCCGTGCTTGATAAGATATTCCACGAGCCCGCTATAGCTAACTTGGGACGGATCATATGTAATTTGCACCACCTCCCTATATCCGCGTTGCGCGTAATCTTCATACGTTGGATTATCCCCGTTTCCGCCGGCATATCCGGATACAACATCAATAACCCCCGAAATTTTTTCAAAATCAGATTCAGCGCACCAAAAACAACCATTACCCATAATAGCAGTCTTTGCCTCTACGCTTTCCGGAAGAGGAGGACTATTCTTCACCACAGGGACGGCACGTTTTTTAGAAAATAAATAATTCATAGCCCAAATCGCCAAAAGAACAACGATTACGATTAGAAAAATCGCTACTCTCCAAAATTGGCTTTTTACATTATTCATAAGGATTATTTCCAAATGCGCAAAAACACCCCAACGTAATGCACAACAACATAGAGAAAAAACAGATACCCCGCTACGCCCATAATAACCGTAAGGGCGATCGTGTTGAAAATTTCATTGCGACGGCGCTTGGCTTCATCTATGGCGCATATCCCTTTGGAGCGGCGAAAGTATAGTAAAAGCGCAACCGCCAATGCGATAAAGCCGACCAAACGGAAGTACCACTTATATTCGCCATACAGCGTATCGGAAAGAGACGATGCGAAACCGACTGTGCCGATCCCAAACAAAACCAATATAATCGGAGAAAGACAGCACAGTGACGCGACAACAACGGGAATTAAGCTAATTTTAAAGATTTCCTTAAGTTTCATTGATCGTTTGCAAACTTGTGCGCCAACAAAAGAAAAATTATTAAAACAAACGCGGACAAAGCCATGAGAGGAATTGTTATGTATCCGTATTGCATAACAAAACGTTCAGAGCAGGGGGAGGAATTTTGAAAAGCGGAACAAGGGATAACTGGAGCTACGCCAATTTGAAGCAAATACTGATACCCTGCAATAAATGCGCCAACGATTGATAGCGCGATGGAATAATCTCCAGTTTTGTAATCTTTCTTCAACAAAGCCATTCCCAATATAATTACTTGCGGGTACATCATTGTTCTTTGAAGCCAACATAATTCGCAAGGGTCGTATCCTATAACATTTGAATAAACCAAACTTCCGATTGCGGATGTTAAAACGACGATGAAAGCCAGAAAAAAAGCTTTTTTGCCGGACAGTTGAAAAAATGACGGCTTTTTAGTTATTAAAAAAATACCCAAGAAGACAATGATTACTTGGGCAAAAACTGTGAAAATGCCGAGTATCTGATTAAGAACTGGCGCTAAATTCATATATGATGTTTGTTATTGCGGCAGTCTACAACCGGTTTTTTCGGCGAGTTCTTCTAATGCGATTTCACCGCTTTTTCTCTCACCATCTGCAAATATCCATGTCGGATACCCATCAATCTTTTTGTCCTGACATATTTTGAGCTGGCTTCGTCCGTCAGGCGATGAACATTCAACATACGGCAGAAATTTTGCTGATTTCCCAAACAGCGCTTTTTGATTTTGACAATGCGGGCACCAAAACGCGCCATAAAATACAGCGTCTTTGTCTTTTAGACACTCCGCAAATGCGTACAATTTTCCCGGCGCGCTACTTTCCATAATCGCAAAATAAATTCCGACAATTGCCGCAACCACTATAATCCCCCAGATTAATTTTTTTTTGTCGTCTTTTCGCATATAAAGTTATTGCTGTCTCGTTTTCATAAAATTGTCTTTTAAGCAATTGAGAGAACCACAAAAATTCCGATTGTATTCAGGCAAAACGCAAACGCAGAGAATATTTTTTGATTTATATTACTGAAACCGCTTATCAATGACACTCCAAATTCATCAGGTAACGGAGATGCGATTAAAAATCCAGCAATAGTCCAAAGCAAATATTTCTTAAAACTGTTGCTGAAGCGTTTGTCAAAAATTGCGCGAATTTTTTGAAAAATATATGTGAGCTTTAATTTTTCAAATTCATCGCTGAATGAGGTGCGAATAAACCTAAAAATAATAAAATCAGCCAAAACCGCGCCAATGCCGGCCAAAGGAGCCGCTATAAAAATGTCCACTTGCGATGCAAGCGAAACAAGGAAACCGACTGCAAACGGCGCAGTAAACCCATAAGAAAACAAAAAACCGGCAAAAAAAATCAAAATGTACGCATTCCAGCTTATCTGTTCAGCAAACTCCGAGAAAAAATGCATCCGCGAAAAAACGTATGCAAAAATAATACACGACAAAAGAAAAAATAGTTTAGGATATTGAATTTTTTGTTTTATTTGAGTTAAATACATTAAAATTGGCTCCCCGGGCAGGATTCGAACCTGCAACCTAGTGCTTAACAGGCACCCGCTCTACCGTTGAGCTACCGGGGAAAAAATTAATAATCCGCCAAAAGCGCCATATCTTTTGATTCCAAAATTTTCTCAAGGGCTTTTGCTTCAATCTGGCGGATCCGCTCACGCGTTACGCCGAATTCCTGACCCACCTCTTCAAGAGTGTGCGCAACTCCGTCGTCAAGCCCAAAGCGCATGCGCAAAATCTTCTGCTCGCGCGGGTTCAAAACTTGCAGAACCGCTTGAACATGCGAGCGTAAAAGCTGAAGAGATGCTATGCGCGACGGACTGATCGTCTTTTGATCTTCAATAAAATCTCCAAGCGTTGAATCGCGATCGTCATCATCTCCGACAGAGGTTTCAAGTGAAATCGTATCTTGCGAAATTTTCATGATGTACCTGATCTTTTCAATATTCTCGTTCATCTCTGAAGCAAGTTCCTCTGGTTCCGGGTCGCGGCCTAAAATTTGAGTGAGATCGCGCTGTGTCTGCTGAAACTTATTGATCGTCTCAACCATGTGCACAGGGATGCGGATAGTTCGGGACTGATCCGCAAGCGCGCGGGTAATGGCCTGTCTAATCCACCAAGTGGCATAAGTTGAAAACTTATACCCTTTGCGATAATCAAATTTTTCAACAGCGCGAAAGAGCCCGATGTTTCCTTCCTGAATAAGATCCAAAAGCGATAAACTCCGCCCGGTAAATTTTTTAGCGATTGAAACCACAAGCCGTAAATTTGCTTCAATTAAGCGTTTTTTTGCATCCAAATCGCCCTGCTCTTTTCTTTTTGCAAGCGAGGACTCTTCTTCTCCTGTAAGCAGTGAAACTTTACCAATCTCACGAAGGTACATCTGGATAGAATCGGCGGAAATGTCGGAAAGATCAATCGCTTTAGTTTGAGCAAGAAACGCGGCAACATCGTTTCCTGTATCCTTACCGCTTAGTTTAATGCCGAGAACAGAAGCGACAGAAACTCGGGTGCCAAGCATTTCCTCGCCAGTTTCCACAACCGAGATACTTCTTTTCTCCAGTTCATCAAGCATTTCCTCTAACGTCTGCACATAGTCTTCCAGTTCAGGAAATGTATGTAGAAGTTCTTTTTGAGTAACGAATCCGCGTGTTGCTCCTTTTTTAAGAAGCAGTTGGGTCGCAATGATTAATGGTGGATTTGCGGGAACATATTTGCTACGAGAGCGCGCTTTAGAGCGCCGGACCATGTTTCGCTTAGAAATTTTTGCCGGCTTTTTTGCAGATTGTTTCCGAGATAACACAACTTTTCGTACCTTTCGTACAGCGCTTTTCCGCAAAATTTTACTTTTTGCTCTGGATGATGGTTGAATTTTTCGCTTCATTTAGGTGGAGGAACGTTTTAAAAAAGCATCTAATTCGGCAAGTAGCCATTGTGTACGATTCGGATCTCCGGAATCTTCTGCGCGTTTAATCTCGCGAATAAGCGAATTGCGATGAGTAAAAAGCGCTTTTTCATTCAGCGCTACAAGTAGACGACGAAACTCGCGTTCAGCCTCCGACGGTTCAATGTCTGGATAATCTTTTGAGGCTAAAAGAGACAGTTCATCAAAACGCGCCGCGTGTTCTGTTTGTAATTTATTTAGATAGACGGTTGGAAACGCGCGCTTATTATACGCATCATAGAACTCCTTGTAAAGAGCGCTTATTGTTGGATCTTTCAAAGTAATAGATGGTAAAGTCATATCTTTTGGAATCGCTTTTGGATATGCTATTACAAGCGCAAGAATGCGAAACAACCACTCATTGACTGTAAAAATTGCAGGAGCATTTGCCTTATTCTCAATCTTTTGTTCAGGCGTAAACGACTGCCGGGTTATTTTTGTAAGCACACTTTTAAGCGACACGGACTGAACTCCCAGCAAAACCGATAGGCGCTCAATAAAATGGCTCTGTTCTACAGCGTCCGGAATTGCCGCGATAACAGGCATGAGAGCGTCGCGCGCCTGTTTTTTCCCATCAAGAGTGCGGATTTGATATTTCTTTAAGATAATGGAAAAGTAATACTCAAGAATATGTTCGCTATTTTCAATCGCCTTCTGCCAGGCTTTTGGGTCGGTTTGGATAAGTTCGTCAGGATCTTTACTCTTTGGTAGCTGAACAATTTTTGTGTTCATTCCAAACTTAACTGAAATCATATATGATCTAAGCGCCGCGGCGATGCCGGCGTCATCCATATCAAAAGCAAGTATGATTGTTGTTGTAAAACGTTTAAGAAGAGAAAGTTGGGTTTCATTAAGCGCCGTGCCGGATACTGCAACGACGTTTGCAATCCCAGCCATGTGGCTTGCAATCGCATCCATATATCCCTCAACCAAAATAGCGTTCCCAGCCTTTCTTATACTATCCTTTGCCTTGTGCAAAGCATAAAGAACGGCACTTTTACTATATATTTCTGTTTCTGGAGAATTTATATATTTTGCTTCGTTTTCGCGATCTTGCAAAATTCTTCCACCAAAACCAATAATACGGCCATGCTCATCGCAAATGGGAAACATAATCCTGCCGCGGAAACGATCGTAATAACCGCGCTTGCCTTGGATAATAAGTCCGGCTGATTTCATTTCTTCATCTGTAAATTTCTGCTGTTTCAAATAATTGAACCCTGAATGCCATGCATCAGGCGCATACCCGATAAGAAAATTATCGCGCGTGAATTCATCAATGCCGCGACGCAGAATGTACGAGCTCGCAATCTCGGAACTAAGCAATTGATTACGGTAAAACTCGGAGGCGGCGTTCAAAAGGTCGTACAACCGATTTTTGCGCGTATAAAGATGCGTATTAAAATTTTCTAGCCGCACACCTGTTTTTTCGGCAAGTAATCGGAGCGACTCGGCAAACGCCATTCCCTCGCGCAGTTCAAAAAATGTAAAAATATCGCCTCCTTTGCCGCACCCGAAACACTTAAAACTCTTACGCGACGGGGAAACCATAAAGGATGGCGTTTTTTCCTTATGAAACGGGCACAGCCCTCTAAAATTGGTTCCGGCTGGCTTTAGAACGACATATTGGCCGATGAATTCAACTATGTCAATGCGATCTTTTACTTGTTCTGCCGGGGTCATAAAAAGTCATATTATCTTTAGCACGTTCCACCAGTTAAGAACATACTCCTCTCGGCGATTTTGATATTTTAAGTAATAGGCATGCTCCCAGACATCAATGCCGATAATCGGCGTATGTCCATGAAGATATGGCGAATCTTGATTTGGGAGCGAATACATCTCCAATTTGCCTTCAGAATTCCTGACAAGCCATCCCCAACCGCTTCCAAAGTGCGCCTTCGCGATCTCGCTGAACTTATTTTTGAATTCCTGAAGCGAACCAAATTCTGTTTCAATTTCCGCAGTCAATTTTTCGTTTACCTCTTTTTTCGGCCCCATAATCTCAAAAAAAAGTTTGTGGTTTAAGTATCCGCCGCCGTGGTTCCGTATTATTGATTTGTCCTTCTCGTCTATGGCAAGTCCGGAAAGCCCGCAAAGCAAATCCTCCACAGTTTTTTCAGCAATAGCCGGATTCGTCTCTAACACGGCGTTTAACTTGTCAATATAGGCTTGATGATGTTTAGTATGATGAATTTCCATTGTTTGCGCGTCAATATATGGTTCAAGCGCGTTATATGAATAAGAAAACTCCGGTAATGTATATTTCATGTACTTTCAAAGAAACTTAAGAACAGAGAAACAATACACCGTTTCTCTGTTCCTTTGCTTCTTTTTTTATTGTTCGTATATTTTTATGACACGGATCCGGACGCATCTGGCTCCGTTCCTTGTGAAGATTGTTCTTCGTGCGTTCCGGTTGATTGCGCAGATTTTGAAGATTTAGGCTTCTTGGACTGTGTTTCCTTTCCTTTTAAGAGTTTAGGAATGCTGATACATCCAGACCCACCAACTCCAATGGCAAGAGCAGAGAGAAGAAGAATAAAAGGAAATTCCCATCCTCCAGAAAATCCCTGCGACCAGTGAACCTTGACAATCGCTCCGATCATCACAATCGCGATTCCAACTCCGGCCGCTGTTGTTCCAATGCCAATCAGCATTGCGATTCCGCCTAAAAGCTCTATCGCCGCAACTAGATAAGAAAGCGCGGATGGAAACCCAAGCGTATTAAAATAACCAATCGTAGCCTCCATGTTTGCAAACTTGCCAAAGCCATGAACAATAAATACAGAGGCAAGAGCGAGACGGACTAAAAAAAGCGCTATATCTGTTGAGCAGGAACAGTTATCTTTACCGCAGGGACATTTTTTATACATACACATATTATTTTTATTAGAGAATTAATATCGTATCGACCTTTAAGGTAGTTACTATTGTATGATGAACGGCGTATAGAGTCAACTAGGCTTTGCGATTACTTGACTTCTTTACAAATTCTACTACACTGTGTAGTAGTTATCCACACGCTTATGCGCAATACCACAATAAAAATCGTCAACATTACGATCGGAACACTGCTTACGCTTATCCTTATTTCAATTTATTTAACAGCGAATTTACAGGAAACGCCCTGGATGATGCAATCAAATTAACTATTTCGCAAGGTGCCCCAGCAGTATATGGAGAAGAACTCGGAGTATCGTTTGATCGCGTTCAAGAAGCGATTGATGCGTTAAGCCGTTTTGACCCGGGATACGGAACAGAATACTCTGATGATGAAATTCTACGTGAACTTGCAATGTGGAAAGGTATGTTTTTTCCAAAGCAGATGATCCAAAAAAACGCTCCCCATGCCCTCGGAATTTCAAAATCTGCCGGGCATGGTGGTTGGAGTTCTGACACTTCTTGCGATCGCGCAAACAATTGAGGTTGCAAAATTACGCGCAATGATCGCTCCTGGAGCAGTAATAAATCCAAATAATGGAGCATCAACCACAAATCTTCCTTCAAATTTACAAAACTTGCCAAACATGGTAGGAGGATGTTAAAATATGCCGCATACTCATAAAAAAACTGAACATGCCAATAGGAATTCTCTGCTCCAAGTCGTGGCGATAATCGGAGGAATTATTCTTTTTCTTCTTATCATCTTCTTCATCGGTAAAAATACCGCAACAAATTCTGTCTACAGTTCATATGAAAAAAACAGCGGCAAAATCCAAAGCGCACTTACATCTACTGAACAGTTCTATGATTTTGGAATCATTTCAATGGCAGAAGGAAAAGTAACTCATCAATTTAAAATTTTCAACAAAAACGCAGAAGCAATAACTGTAACCAAGCTCTACACATCATGCATGTGCACAACCGCAAAATTAATGCGCGGCGAACGAACTATTGGCCCTTATGGAATGCCGGGACATGGGTTTATACCAAACATTAACGAAAAAATTAACTCTGAAGAAGAAACTCGGATTGATGTTACTTTTGATCCGGCGGCTCATGGGCCTGCAGGAATCGGCGCTATAGAGCGAGTTGTATATCTGGAACAAAAAAGCGCACCGCCTTTAACTTTAACAATAAAAGCAACAGTAAAGCCCTAATGTCAGCGAATACATTTTTTTCTACAATGAACAAAAAATTTGTTCTTCTCATTATTATCTTAACAGCAGTTATCGGAGGAGTTCTTTTTTTGAAAACAGGAAATTTTGGAACCCAGCTCTTATGGGATATAACCAAAGAAGGCTCCTTACTTCTTCCGCTTGTCCTCGTATCTGCTCTCATTGACAGTATAAACCCATGCGCGTTCTCAATTTTGCTTATCACAATTGCCTTTCTTTTGAGCATTAAAAGCGCCCGCTCAAGAATTCTTTCAATCGGAGGGGCGTATATTTTTGGAATTTTTCTTGTATATATCTTGATCGGTCTGGGAATTTTTCAAACTTTGCACCTCTTTAATACCCCTCACTTTATGGCAAAGGTTGGGGCAGTCGTTCTTATACTTTTTGGAACGATCAACCTGATAAACGAATTTTTCCCTTCATTTCCGATAAAACTCCGTATCCCAGTAAAAACGCATCAAGCAATCGGATCTTTAATGGAAAAAGGTTCTCTCCCGGCGGCTCTTTTCTTGGGTCTATTAGTTGGTTTATGCGAATTCCCTTGCACAGGCGGCCCATATCTTATGGTGCTCGGGCTTCTTCACGACAGCGCGACTTATCTACGCGGTTTTTTGTATCTCTTGCTATATAATTTTGTATTCGTACTGCCTCTTGTGATCATTCTCCTTATGGCGTGCGACAGCGGCGTTTTAAGTAAGGTTGAAGACTGGCGCAGTGAAAAACTAAAAGAAATGCGGTTAATAACAGGCATAATTATGACGGCGCTCGGGATACTCATATTTTTCTTATGAACTTTGAAGAAATCAAAAAGAAAATAGAAGAACTCAAACATTCTGGAACAGTTGACCTCTCTACTGATGAAGATTTGAGCATCGCAATTATGAATCTTATCAGTCTGGAAGAGCACTTTTTTTTTACCGCTCAAAAAACCGGGAAAGAAAGCTACTTAACTCTTCTCCACCAAGCGCGCGAAATACGCAAAAAACTTCTTGCCAGGCTCGTGCCTCAACATGAAGGAGAAACGTGGTGCATTTCAAAACATCTTCTTGCAACAACAATGCGCCTTATGGAGGTTGGCACAAAGCTTTACTCGGACAAAAAGGAGGATGAAGCGCGCGAAGTGTTTTCACAGGCTCAAACTATCTATTCGCTCTTTTGGGGCTTGCGACTAAAACTGATTGACGTTTCTGACTTGAAAGAACAAGCGGATAAAGAACAGCCATGGACGCTAAAAGACATTATGGATAAACTTGTAAACTGTTGCGATGAGTGAAAATCCAAAGTTAAAAATAAAAACTGCGCTGATTGGCGCGGTTGTCGCAATTTTTTTGATCGGATTAATAGTGGCAGTTCTGCTAAGATCAGATGAGCTCTCTACCGCAGATTCTCTTGATGATTTTGCTCGGTGCCTAAAAGATAAGGGCGCAGTTATGTATGGAGCAGAGTGGTGCCAGCATTGTCAAAACGAAAAAAAGGCGTTTGGCGATTCCTTCAAATTTATAAGTTATGTTGAATGCCCGAAAGAACCAGACACCTGCATTCAAAAACAGATTCAAGGATACCCGACATGGATTTTTGCTGACGGACGCCGCTTTGAAGGCGAACAAGGACTTTACAAGTTGTCCTCAATAAGCGGTTGCCAGCTTCCACAATGAATACAAAAAAACTTAAAATCGGCTGGTTTTCGTTCTCGTGTTGCGAGGATTCCACCATCATGTTTACCGAACTTTTAAACGATCATTTTGATGAATGGGCGAAGCTCGTGGAATTTAAACATATACGCGTTCTCAAAAGCCGCAATGTGCTTGAAGATATTGACGTTGCTTTTATTGAAGGTGCGATAACAAGCGAGAGCGAAGAGAAAGAGGTTAAAAAAATCCGCGCTGTTTCCAAACGCGTGGTAACGATTGGCTCGTGCGCAACTACTGGACTCCCATCAGGACAAAGAAATCAATTTGACGCGGACACACAGGCAAGTATTCAGTTTTTACTTGACCGATTTGCGCAATCAGAAAAGGTTCGTTCTGTGCCGGAGGTAATACAAGTGGACGACAAAGTTCCGGGATGCCCTATGAATGAACAAAAATTTTTAAGCGTGTTAAATAAGTATTTAGAGGAATTTGGAGTATGCACACCGAAGACATAACATTAGAAAACATATCCAAAGTAGAGGGCAGGGCGAATTTGCATGTGAAAATTAAGGATAAAAAGGTGGAAAAGGTTGAATTTCAAATTGCCGAATACAAACGGTTTTACACGTGGGCGATTAAGGGAAAGAATATCAACGCTCTCCCGCAGATGGTTTCGCGTATATGCGGCACATGCTCTGTCGCGCACTTGTTATGCGCCATAGAAGCAATAGAACACGCGCTTGAAATTCATCCAACCGAGCAGACGCGCGTACTGCGAAATCTCTTGGCTTATGGCTTGATGATCCGCGATCACGCACTGCATCTATATCTTTTTGCTTTGCCTGATTATTTTAACAAAGATTCTATTTTAGCATTTGACGAGAACGACTCTTTGCAACACGAACTGCTTCATGATGCGTTTGCGCTGAAAAAAGCCGGAAATGTTCTTTCCACATGGATTGGAGGCCGCGCTGTGCACGCGATGTATCCAAAGGTTGGCGGGTTTGTAAAATATCCAGACGAGGCTAAACGCAAAGAGATTATTACTCAATTAAAAGCTGAACGCGGGCGCGTGTTTCGCGTGTTAGACATTTTCGCGCAGGATACGTTTCATTTTCGGCGCAAGACAAACTTTGCCGCGCTTGCGCCGCATGATTTTAACTTTCTTGAAGGGCCGATCAAAAGCACGCACGGCTGGGAAATTTCCGAAAAGGAATACGGCAATCATTTAGATCATGTTGTCATCCCTTATTCAATGGCGTCTGGATATATGTTGGGGAATGAGTCGTACATGGTTGGAGCGCTCGCGCGGTTAAATTTGAATAAAGAAGCGCTTCACTCGCAAACAAAAAAAGACTGCGCAGAGTATATTGCCCGCTTCCCATCGGACGACATCTTTTTAAACAATCTTGCCCAAGGAATAGAAATTATCCATTGCATTGATCACTCTGTAGAATTGTTAGAAACGATGGAAATTAAAGAGGAGGAAGCAATCGTTGCACAACCAAAAAAATCCACTGGCGTTGGCGTAATAGAAGCGCCGCGAGGGCTGTTGTTTTATAAACTTTCTATTAACGAAAGGGGGGTAATAGAAGATGGGCAGATCGTGGTGCCAACTTCGCAAAATCAAATCAACATAGAGCAGGATGTGAAGCAGTTAGTTGAAGACGCGATAGACGAGAACAAAAAAGAAATTGAACATCGGCTGGAAATGCTCATCCGCGCGTACGACCCGTGCATGAGTTGCGCATCTCATTTTTTAACGGTAAAGTGGGAGGAGAAATAGCGCTATGAGCCAGACTGCCGATGTTATGTAGATAAATATTATGAGAACTAAACAAGAAAACAATATAAGCGAGAGTCAAATTGAGGATGCGTTGGTGGCAAATTTAGTTTTTTTAGCCAAAATACTTAAAGTGCCCGCAGATATAAAATTGATCGCCCGCCAGTTGAAGTTGAAGTCTGTAGGAGAACGGATTGATTTACTTTTGTCTAGTGGAAAACATTTATGCCTTGTTGAATTAAAGGTTGTTGGTTTTTCTAATGATTGGTTAAAGCAAATTATTTCATATCGTGATGAGTTGATAAATTTGCAAAATGCTGGAGAGTTAGTATCGGGAGAAATATTGTGCTTCTTGCTAATAACCGACGCGAAAGAAGCACATATTAAAAGTGCAAAACAAAACGGCGTTGAGGTAGTTATTTATCAGCCGATAGAAGCGTTGAAAAATTATTACGAAAATCTCGCAACTGTTGCGCCATTTCTTAAAATGAAGCCAAATGATTATGGTGTGTTTAATATAGGTTTGATAAATAGAACACTATACGAGATCGCAAACGGCGCTATGGAGCAAGAAAATATTGCGCTAAAAATAAATTTATCAAAAGGGAGTGTGCGCAATCATTTACGCTTGGCAAGTGAGTTTGACTTAGTGAGAATGCGAAACAAAAAATATTTTTTAACTGATAGAGGCGATCAATATGTTCAAAATTTCAACAAAAATACCACGATTGAAATTTTGTCCGAAAAGCAAATTGAAATTCTAAAAGAGTTTGTGTCAAAAGATCCATTTTACTCGCCATATGTGTTTGGCATTTACTCAATAATAGAAAGCGCTTTTTTACTGGCAAGAAATTTTTATCCCGTTCAATTGACTGATTTAAGAAAGGTGTTCAAAATAATCTCTGGCAAAGAAAGCGAATGGCAAGCTGAAAGATCATTAAATACAGCAACATACACATTTTTGAATTACGCCATTGATCTAGAGTTGTTGGGTAAAATTGGCCAGCAAATAGTCATTACACCAGCGGGATTTAGATTTATTTTAATGTTGCAATTACATAAAAGCATTGAAATGATAGAAAGTTTATCAACTAATAAAAATTAGATATATGAAATGCTTACTTTTTTTATCTTTTAACAATGGATTGTTGCATAATAGTATTTACAATTCTTTAAGCGACCTTTGTGAAAGTATCGGACAACTTATCGAAGACGAGGAGCTCGATGTGGGGAAGGAAAAAGTACCAACCTTTCGTCATCTAAAGAAATATCTTAGTGAACACGATGATTACGTTGGCCGATTTTCTAATGGTACTTGGTATCATATTCAATTACACCCAGTATTTTGAGTATGTATCTGAAAACAAGGGCGGGGGCAATCAGTGAAAATGGTCAAACTTTATGTGCTCAACATAATTTTATAAAGAAAACATTAAAACAAACAGAAACTGGCAAAAAAATGTTTATTCGTTTGTATGAATTAGCAAAAAGCGAGAAAAATGAAGAGTTAAAAAAGTTTTGTGTTGACGTTTTGGAAACCTACGAGAAGCATAATATAAACGGGCATATTATTTGGGAAAAATAACTTATGAACGCAACAAAAATTTTACAATCCGCAGGATTAAATCCAAACGATAGCATTTTTTCTTTAGATAACGAGGAGGCGGTGGAAAGATTGTTAGAATTTATTGAAGAGTGGAAACTGCAAATTCAAGTTAAAAAAATAAGCAAAGAGGATTGGAAAACATTATTATCCAGTTATGCGGACTCAATTGTTGATTATCACCCAGAAAATGACCATCAGGAACGTGGAGCATTTTTGAGAAACGAGGAGATGCTCATGAAATACGGTTTGACACAGGAGGATATTACAAGACTGGATTTTTGTTGATCCGATACACATCGCCCGCCGCAATCAAACCTCAAACACGCAAGTGTGGCACAGCCGCGCTCGGCAGTTTAACTTTTATTTGAGAGGGTTTAAGTATTTGTTTATAATGAGAAAGCCAAAATAAAAATTCTAAAGTAAAACAATTCTACCGCAGAGCGCTATGCAAAACAATAAATCTCAAATCGTTATTTATAAAACCGAAGACGGGCAAACAAAAATAGATGTCCGTTTTGATGGTGAAACCGTGTGGCTGACGCAAAATGTCTTGGCGGAGCTTTTCCAAACGACAAAACAAAACATCAGCCAGCATATAAAAAATATATTTGACGAAAGCGAACTTCAGCCAAATTCAGTTGTAAAGGATTTCTTGACAACTGCCGCAGATGGCAAAAATTATGCTGTAAATTATTACAATCTTGACCTCATCATTTCCGTTGGTTATCGCGTGAAAAGCAGTATTGCAACCGCTTTCCGCCAGTGGGCGACAGCGAGATTGCGTGACTATATCGTCAAAGGTTTTGTGCTTGATGACGAACGCTTAAAAAATCCAGACTCGCCGTTTGATTATTTTGAGGAACTGCTGAAGCGGATTCAAGATATCCGCACTTCTGAAAAACGTTTTTATCGTAAGATAACCGACATCTACGCCACAAGTGTTGATTATGACCCGACAGCCGAAATGAGCATCCTTTTTTTTCAGACCGTGCAAAACAAACTGCACTGGGCGATTACCGAAAAAACTGCGGCAGAGATCATCAGCGAGCGGGCAGATAGCAAAAAGCCCAATATGGGAATGACAAATTGGCGAGGTGCAAAGCCGAGCTGACGCTGATTTTGACAAATTTGCGGACAAGGCGGAGAAAATAATCGGTAAAAGCAAGAAAAAATCCTTACAAAAGGTCAATAAAAAGAAGCAAGAATATCCGCGACGTTTTGCGTAACCTCCAGTATATTCCCATCTGGCGGCACGCCGATAATTGTGTATGTTTTATATAATCCGGCTTTTTTATGAAGAGCGAGCTCTGTGTAAAAATCAAAGCTGTGTACTGTAAGGTTGCGGTTATTATGCGCTTGAAATTCTTCTACGGAAGTAAATAGGCGAGGGTGAGAGACGTTGATGACAGTATCTATAAAAATCGGGTCGGATTCTTTGGGGAAATTTTCTGTTGGATCAAAAGGAATGAAGCGAACGCGAGGAAACGCTTTTTGTAAAAATGGTTTAATTTTAAACGGCATTGCGTCTTGGGGAACCAAGTAATTGCCCACGATGTAAACTGCCTTTTTATTCATATGTCTAAAAAACACATCATCCTCATTTTTGGAACCGCAGTTATCAGCGGAATTGCTATTTTCTTAAATTCCTACGCGGTTCAGATAGCGGATCCAACAAAGTACACCGCGCTTAAAAATCTTGTGCCGGTATTCATTGCATCAACGATCCTGTTTCTGCCGCGCAATCGTCATCATTTTAAAAATGTCTCGGTCCGAGATTGGCTTTATTTGGCGGTTATCGGGATCATCGGCGGTGCGTTCGCGTTCATCCTTTTCTTTAACGGTCTTGCAAAGGCATCCCCCGGTGTTGGATCGTTCATCCATAAAACACTGTTTATATGGGTTGCGTTCGGAGCGCTTCTGTTTTTAAAAGAGCGTATCAAGCCGATCTTTTTTGCCGCGGCATTTGCGCTTTTGGCAGGAAGTTTTTTTCTTCTCCGTGTAAATCTCAACACTTTTACTGTGTATCATTTTTTCATACTTGGCGCAACGGTGCTCTGGGCAATAGAAAACGTGCTTGCAAAACATGTGCTTAATAAAGGCATTTCTCCTTTAATGGTGATCTGGTCGCGCATGACGTTTGGAGTATTGGTTATACTTATCTATCTTGCCGCAACGCATAACCTGTTTTTGCCAGCTGATTTTTCAAAAGAAACACTGCTCTGGATTCTCATCACCGGCATCACGCTAACTGGCTATGTATTTACATGGTACTACGGCATGGCACGTGTTCCGGTTACGCTCGCATCAACAATTCTCCTTCTCGGTTCTCCAATCACAACCGCGCTTTCTTCTCTTTTTCAAGGAAAGTCAATTGCCTCTATGCAAGCTGGCGGAATACTGATTATTTCGCTTGGAGTCGCGTACACAGTCTATCTTTTTATTAAAATTATGCGAGACACGCAAAAGCGCGTGAAGCAAAGTCAAACTTTTTCCACTGCATAGCCGTAGTGCACTGATACAGTGTCGCCAATAGATGCGTCTTTGCACAACATCCGCGATACCGGCCGAGTGATAGAGCGGATCTTCACAATGAAAAAATCGTCTCCCATAGAGACGATTTTCCCTTTTTCAACGCGGCAAAGCCGGCATAAAATTTCTGGCGCATGAGCGTAACTGCCGTCTTTTGCCGCGATGTACTGATTATGAAACTTCAGATAATACTCGCGAATGGTTTGAAGATCGCGCGGATCGGCGTTTAATTCGCGAGCTGATTCGCGGATTCTCCGCCACGCTGGCGCAAAGATTCGCTCAAGAGTTTTCCACTCTATCTGGGCTGAAGTTCGCGCCGCCTTCTCTAATCCAGAGTACTCTTTTTGAGTAATCTTGCCTCGCGCAAGCGTAACCCCGGCGCATGGGAAAGCATATTTAAGAAACAGTATGCGGGCGGAAGCATCGGCTTTCATAGAGATTCTGCTTTCAAAAATTCATTCCAGGTCATCGCCTGTTTTTTAGGAACTTTCTCTATAATCATACGCGCCTGCGCAATAACATAATCCCCTATTTTATAATTACCAGAGACAATTTTTACAGAGCGAGTTTCTTTACTATATTTCACTTGCGCAATGTTATTCTTAATAGAAATAATTTTTCCCGGTATTGCAAGACACATAGCTAATTACTGAAACCACTCTTTTAGAGTCTTTGGGAAACCGCGCAAAATTAAAATCGCAAGCGGCGCGCCCCAGTTTGCGGATCGCTCAACAAAATCCCAAATCGGATCTCCTCCTATAGGGCGAAGAATCGCTGTCCATAACCCCCACAGGGCCATCCACAAAAGCACGATACGGATGGGTTTAATAAGAATCAGAAACGCAAGTATAATATCTACAGCGCCGATCAGGGGTAGCGCAGACTGCGCGAATGCCGGAGAAAGCCCGAGAGCTGTAAAATACTTGATCCATCCTTCTTTAACTTGGAGCGCAAAAACTCCATGCCCGACAAATTCGCCAGCAACTGCGATGCGTAAAACCCATATAGCTTTTTTTATTGTATCCATATCACTATCACATATTATTTATTTTATTACTCTCGACCTTTTGCAAACCGCTCCTCCATACGCGAAGCGCGCGAAGAGGAGATAAAATTGAGAGAAAAAAATGTAAATCAGCGGCCTCGCGCACGCACCAGCCAAAAAATCCGTACAATGTCATCCATGAAAAGACAGCCGCGGCCCAGCCATATCCTACAGGTATAACTGAAACCGGTTTGCGCGGCCGATACTCTGACGAACGTCGCAGATAGAGCCGATCCAGAATCGCGCGGGCGACGTATCGCCCGTCATGGAGCGCGGTTTGGGCCATTCCGCTCCAGCGGGTTGAGGCGCCATCCCCTATAACAAACACGTTTCTGTGTCCTCGCGCCTGCAAAAAACGATCAACAAGCACGCGTCCGTCTTTATCAAACGACAGTCCTTCAATTCTTTTGTATAACGCGTTTGGTGAAATCCCAGCGGTCCAGATAAGCGTTTTTGGCGCGATCGCGCCGCGAAAAAAATCATCTGATTCAATATCATCTTTACCGATTGGACGGTTCACATTTATGTTCACATGAAGCCGGTTAAGCCTGCGTACAATACGATCTCTAACCCGCTTCGGAACGGTTTCAAGAATGCGCGGAGAAGCTTGAATAAGATTCACTGTAATGAGCGAAGAGTCGCCACCGTGCCGCTCAATATATTTCCGCGCGTATGCCGCAATCTCGCCTGCAAGCTCAACACCGGAATATCCCCCGCCGATAACGACAATTTGAGCCGCTGGAACTATCTGAACCGTCTTTTGAGATTTGCGCACTTGTTCAAAAAGTTCAGTGAGATGCCAATTCAACCGGAGCGCGTCAGTCAAAGTTTTCAAAGCGAAGGCGTTTTTATCAAGGCCAGGTATGCTAAAAAACGTTGTCTCGCTTCCTACTGCGAGCACAAGAAAATCATACGCATAATGCATTCCGCTTTTACCAATAAGAATTTTCTCTGAAAGATGCGCGCCGTCAACAGTTTCAGTGCAGACCTCTATTTTCCTCCGCGCAAAAATCTCTCGCAGTGGAATGCACACTTCAAGCGGAGAACATCCGGTTGCAACTTTGTATAGAGAAGGTATGTGTTCAAAGTGCGGCTTGTCGCTTAAAAGAACAACGCGAGGATTTCCAACTAAACGCAATTTCGCTAAATCAAGCGCGCACCGCACGCCTCCAAAACCCCCGCCGACTATGAGAATTGTTTTGCGTTTATCCATGATTTTTTAATATAGCACAAAATGCTTCTCATGCGAAAATCTTTAACGCCTTTTCATGTCATCCTAACCCCATACCGTCTAGCGCAGGATTTGATAACAGTATCGAGCATCTCTCTAAAAGACATGCCTCCTGCGCGCGCGGCGCGGGGAAAACGAGAATTGTCTTTTGGGTCCGGAAGAATGCCTGGAGGACAGTTAACCTCAAGGATATTTGGAACTCCTTTTTTATCAAGGCGGATGTCAAATCTCGCCCAGTCCTTGATGCCTAAAATGCGGGCTGACTCTAAAACTATTGACGCGATTTTCTTCCGGAGCTCGGCGGAGATCCGCGCCGGGCACACGAGCGGATCAGTGGCGCAATCCGGAGAGTCATAAATCCATTTTGCTTCATAATGATCAAACTTTGGCATGCCTTGAGGAAGTTCGCCAAATGTTATTTCTATAATAGGGAGAATGCGAAACGGAGTTCCGATAATCCCAACTGTAAACTCTCGGCCTTCTAAAAATTCCTCCACGATTGCTTTGCCTTCCACTGTTGCGCGAATTCTCCGCACTCTTTTGTGAACGTCGGATGAATTATGCACGAGCGAGTCCGAGTGAATTCCTTTACTGGACCCTTCTGCAAGAGGTTTTATAATAAGCGGAAACCGCAAATTTTGCGATACCGCGTCATTCCCGTTTTTCATCACCTGCCAGCGCGGAGTCGGGATATTGTGATAGGCGAGAATCTCTTTACATTTTGCTTTGTTTAATCCAAGCGCATACGAAAGCGGAGTGCCGCCGGTATATGGAATCCCGATCATCTCAAGCATTGCAGGAATCTGCGACTCTCTGTCGCGGCCGCGCAAGCCTTCCGCAAAATTAAAAACAAGATGAATTTTTTTCTTTAACGCGCGCAATTTTTCGTACGCGAGTTCGTTTGCCTCAATCTGATGCACAACGTATCCAAGCGAAGAAAGCGCGTCCGTAATGGCGCGAATCGTTTCAGGCGTATCAAATTCCGCCTCGCGCATCATCTGCGCTTGCGTTGCATTTCTACGTTGATGCTTAATGTTGTATGTGAATCCTATGTGATAAGGATCGGACATAAATAAAAACTGGCGGAGAGGGTGGGATTCGAACCCACGTCCCGATATAATCGGAAAACGGTTTTCAAGACCGTCCCTTTCAACCGCTCAGGCACCTCTCCACATCACTTCACACTATCAAATTACTCTTTATTATTCAACCTCCACCGACATGCCCCAAAAACACGCGCTCTAAAATACCGCTATCAACAATGCTCTCTGCTTTCCCTTCTATGACGACGCTTCCTTTATCAAACACATAAGCGCGGGAAACTATATGGAGCAGGGACTTTATATTGTGTTCAACAATAATAATTGCGACTCCGCGCCGCTTGTGGATTTCATGAATTTTTTCAAACACTGCTTTCACAAGTTTTGGCGCAAGTCCGAGCGATGGCTCGTCAAGAAGCAAAACTTTTGGATCTGTGATCAAACCGCGGGCAAGCGCCACCATCTGTTGCCCTCCGCCAGAAAGCGTTCCGGACTTTGCTTTCAATTTTGGTTTTAACATCGGGAATAAATCCAATGCCTCGTTGATACGTTCTTTGAGAAGTTTAGAATCGCGAATCACAAAACCGCCCATCTCCAAATTTTCAAGTACTGTTAAGTGCGTAAACATCCTGCGCCCTTGCGGCACAAATGAGACTCCTCGCTCAACCATCTCGTGCGATATCGGGCTGATAACGCTCCCGCGCCAGCGCACTTCGCCTTTTTCAATCGGCGCAAGCCCAAAAATCGCCTTGAGAACTGTTGATTTTCCCGCGCCGTTTGGTCCCATAAGCGCCACGAATTCGCCCTCGTCAAGCGAAATTGTAACACCATCAAGCGCTTTTACGCCTCCATAATGAACCGAGATATTTTTCAGTTGCAATAATGTTTCCTGCATATAAAAATTATTCCCCAAGATACGCCTCCAGCACCTCTCGTTTTTTCAAGACATTCTTCGGCGCGCCTTCGGCCAAGAGCCGCCCGCTGTCCATCACAATCACGGTGTCGCACAGTTCTCTGATAAGCTCCATGTTGTGCTCAATCAAAATCACCGTCTTTCCATCCGCTTTCAACTCATGAATGATTGTAACGATCAGTTTTGCCATTTCCGGAAAAAGCCCGGCAAACGGCTCGTCAAAAAGATACACGCGCGCGTCCGTTAAAAGAGCGCGGCCAATTTCCAACAACTTTCGTTGTCCGTAAGAAAGCGTACGCGCAAGCGCAGTTTGTTTATCTCTAAGCCCGATGCGTTCCAAAACTTCCAGAACTCGGGCGCGATGATATTCTCCGTGCCGTTCAAAAAGCGCGCCCCACACATTTCGCTCTGTTACAACAACAAGAAGATTGTCAAGCACGCTCATTTGTTCAAACACCCGAACGTTCTGAAACGTACGCGCGATGCCGTAGCGCCGCGCATCGTACGACTTCAACCGTTCCAAAGCCACTCCGTCAATAATAATCATGCCATTATCTTTTGGAATCATGCCGGAAAGAATGTTTGTGAGCGTTGTCTTGCCGCTTCCGTTTGGACCGATGATGCCGGTGATTGTTCCATTCGCAACCGAAAACGAAAGCCGATCAATCGCGAGAACGCCGTCAAAGTGTTTGGTAAGATTTTTGGCTTCTATGATATTCATGAGACGAAATGGCTTTACAACTTATACTCCCCCCGAATTCCCTGCGGGCGATAGAGCATGAGGAGCACAATCAAAAGTCCATAGACAAACAACCGCAACTGCGCCGCGATCGTATCTGGAAACCCGACAAACCTCAACGCCTCCGGAAGAAGGATCAGCACAGCCGCGCCGATTACGGATCCTTGCAAATTTGAAAGACCGCCCAAGATTATCATTGATAAAAGCAGAACAGATTCGGGAAGGTAAAATGTCGTGGGGTCAACAAAGGTAATGTACGAAGCGTACAGAGCTCCAGCGACAGAGGCAAACCCTGCCGCGATCGCAAAAATCACGAGCTTGTATACGCTCGTATGATAGCCAAAACACTTTAAGGCCTCCTCGTCTTCGCGAATTGCTTTTAGCGCGCGGCCAAACGACGAGCCGATGATAAAGCGGCATGCAAGATAGACAAGTACTGCAAATGCAAAAGAAAGCGCAAGATACGCGATGTTTCCGGAGAACGTAAACCCAAACAATTCCGGGCGGGGAATTCCGGGAATGCCAAGCGGCCCGCGCGTAAGCGTCTGCCAGTTTAGAAAAATCGTAAACACGATTATATTAAACCCGAGCGACCCAAGCGCGTAATAATCGCCAGAAAGTTTGCTGATTACAAGCCCGATCAAAAATGAGGCAATGAGAGCGATCACAACGCCGATTGCAAGCGCGATAAAAAAATTGAAACCCGCAAACTTCATCAAAAGCGCGGTAGTATACGCGCCGACTCCGTAAAACGCCGCGTGCGTTACTGATAAAAGGCCAGTGTAACCGACGAGGAGATTCAGACTCATGGCGAGAATTGCGTAAATAGAGATGAAGATGAGGAGGTGAATAATGTAATCCATAAGAAATTTTAATTTCTCACTATTCCTTTTGGCCGAAGTGTCAGAAACACAATCAAAATACCAAACGCGATTGCCGGCTTCCATGCGCCTGAAATTTTCCAGATGCCGAAATTTTCCGCGAATCCCAAGAGAAACGAACCCAAAACCCCGCCATAGATATTGCCTATGCCTCCGACAATCGCGGAAATCGCGCCTTCTAAAAAAACCCACAAACCCATGGTCGGCTGAATGCCGATGTCAATGCCGATTAAAATTCCTGCCAAGCCCGCGATGCCTGAACTGATCGCAAACACGAGTGTCGTTACTGAATCGGTTTGAATCCCAATGATCCGCGCAACTTCTTCGTCGTCGGCGATCGCTTTCACAGCTTTTCCAAACATTGTTTTGTTCAATAGTATAAAAAGCGTCGCGAAAATGAATATACCAGCGAGTATAATAATCACTTGCGGCTTTGTGATAACGGCGCCGAAAAATTCATAGCGAGGCGAGCCGACGTTTCCCAGTTGTTGAAATTGCGAGGTAAACAAAATCGCGAGCACAGCCTGAATCATTGTAAATACCCCCAGTGAAGATAAAAAAAGAACCGCTGGAGACGCGCCGCGATGACGAAGCGGACGAAAAACCAGCCGCCAAATTACAACTCCAAGAACACTTGCGCCAAAGATACCGAGCGCGGCGCTTGGAACAATGGAAAGCCCGAATGAACGCCCGAGGAAAAACACAATGTAGCCGGCAACCGCCGCGAGCGACCCATGCACCGCGTTCAAAAATTTTGTCGTTCCGTAGGCAAGATTAAATCCGAGCGTGATCAAAGTGTAGGTTGCGCCCGCGATGATGCTGTTGATGATGAGTTGTGGGAGAATAGACATACATTGCGATTTTGAAAAATATACCATACCCACTCGTAAAATTCAACCAAAAAACCCGAGCATTAAGCCCGGGCTTTTTTATATTACAATTGTACCAACAGTCCTTATTGCGCCGTCTCAACCTTGCCGCCTTTAATAACTTTCACCTCGTACTCATTATTTGTGATGTCACCGTCTGTGTTAAAGGTGATAACGCCGGAGACGCCCTGGTAATCCTTCACTTTTGCAAGTTCATCGCGAATCGCCGTTTTATCGGATCCCGCTTCCTCCATTACCTTTGCCAGAACCTTCACCGCGTCGTACGCGTGCGGGCCACAAATTTTAATCTCTTTGCCGGTCGCGGCTTGAAATTTTGATTTGAAATCTTCAGGGATTAGAAGTTTTGTTACGCTGTACATTACGCCTTCCGCGGCTTCTGCGCCTTCGGTTGGAATCTTCGGATCGTCAAATGCGTCTCCTCCGAGGATCGGGGAAGTAAGCCCAAGTTCTTTCATCTGTTTTAGGCCTGGAACGCCAGCGTCCGGATGAGAATAGAAAACTAGTAAATCGGGATTTGCCTCTTTTACCTTTGTAATCTGGGTGCGAAGATCGCGCGCGTCCTGGGCAAAACTTTCATCGTATACGATTGTTCCGCCAAGTTCCTTAAAACGCGCGGTAAAACCATCATGAAGCCCTTGCCCCCAATCGTTCTTCACATAAAGAATGGCGACGTTCTTTTTTTGGAGAGTATTGTACGCGTATTCAGCCGCAAACACGGACTGAAATGTGTCTGACGGATAAACACGGAAAATATAATCGCCGACTTTAGTGATGCCTGGAGCTGAAGCGCAATAGGAAATCATAGGAACGCCTGCCTCTTGCGCGATCGGAGCGGCTGGAGCGGTTTCCGAGGAGCACAACCCTCCGACAATTGCCGTAACCTTATCAATGTTTACAAGTTTGTTCACCGCATTTGTGCCGCCGGTTGGGGTGCACTGGGAGTCCTCTGCGATGAGTTCAATGTTTCGCCCCTTTACGCCGCCAGCATCGTTGATCTCCTTAACAGCCAATTCCGCCGTTATTTTTGCGATCTCGCCGAGCGACGAGATATCTCCGGTTTGAGGACCGATAAAACCTATTTTAATCGTCCCTTCCTCTTTTGCCTCTCCATCTTCCAAGCCATCTTTATCGTTTCCGGTGAGAACTGGTTTCTGACGCGCCATGCCGTATCCGATCAAGAGCCCGGCAATAAGCGCGATCAGTATAAATAATGTTGATTTTTTCATACATGGACAAACACTTCCGTACGACTAATACCCTCTTCCTTGTTAATCGCATAGAGTGTGAGGTTTATTACGTTTTCCAAGCGTATCTAATTTTTCTCTTAGTGTCAACAGCCAATAGAGTTGATTTTTGTAACAATGAATGATAGATTTTTATACAATAATGAGGAGAGGTCGCATAGAGGCCGAGTGCGCTCGCTTGGAAAGCGGGTATACCGCAAGGTATCGCGGGTTCGAATCCCGCCCTCTCCGCCAATTGGAATTTTGCAAGAAAGAAAGCTCAACCTCGCGGCGCGGAACGCGCCGCTCGGCTAGGATTTGAAAGGGCTTTTTTGGCAAAAAGGAAAAGGATTTATCAATCAAAATATGGTTCGAGCCGATTTGTTTTAGAAATGTTGTCATTTCCGATTTATCTCCAGACGAAAGCAGTTTCTCCGCTTCATTCAAGGATTTAACCCACGCACGAGCCGGTTCGAGCCAAGACATGCCTTTGTCTTCAATTTCGTGGATTTTCTCTTTTAGCTCTACTCTCTGGTCGAGCATTTTTTGTTTTTGCGCGGCATATTCTTCTGACGTGATTACTTCGTCGAGATAAGCAGAAAGTAATTTGTCGAGTTTTATTTCAATGTCGGCTAAATCAATTTTTAAATTTTCAACGAACACCTTACTATCCTCTCTTGCTTTCTGCTCGTCCTTGTCCAAATCGCGCAAAACTTTCTCCGTATCTTGGCTCGGCAAAGAAATTTTTTGAAGAAAACTTTTCACTTGTTCGGTTAGTAATTCTTCGCGGACATATTTTTGTGAACACATTTCGCGTTTCTTGGTACAACGATAATAGTTGTGTCCTTTCTGAGTTTCAGCAGTAATCGCACATTTACATTCTCCGCAGGTGAGTAGTCCGCGAAATGGGAAAAAGTTTTCTGCTTTTCTGGTCATAATATGTCCGCGATCTTTCATAACTTCCTGACACCTATCAAAAAGTTTCTTAGAAATTAACGGCTCGTGCGAGCCCTGATACGTCTCGCCCTTGAACTCAAAAATTCCATAGTAGAAAGTGCTTTTTAATATTCTCTGGACACAGGAAACTGCAAGAACATTGCCTTTGTAGCTCCGCAGTCCGAGGTCTTTCAAAGCTCTCGCGATTTGTTTCAAGGTATATTTACCTGTGGCATATAGTTCAAAACCTTTACGGACTAGCGGAGCTTTCTCAACATCAAGGTCAATATCTCGTGTTTTATGATTATTCGTATATCCAAGTGGGGCAAAGCTAGGCCAGATACCTTTACGAAGTTTTGCTCTATGTCCACGTTTGATATTTTCACTCAAATTATCTACATAATACTTGCTTTGTCCAAAGGCAATGTTCAGCATGAATTTTCCTTGCGGCGTATTCTCAAACCAGTGGGTAGGAAATTTCAAATCCTTAATCTTTCCTGTGTCCAAGAGATAGATAATCTGTCCTCCGTCTATGGAATTTCTGGCGAGACGATCCGGATTCCAAGAAAGTATTCCATCTGCTTTCCCTGCTTCTAAAAATGACAACATTTCTGCGAATTTCATTCGCCCAGGTTCTTTTGCAGTTTTGGCCTCGCAGAGCGAGGCAACAATTTCAAGTTTTTCTTTGGCGGCAAATTCTCGCAATTCAGAAACTTGAGACTCAATGCTTCTGACTTGTCGTTCCTCACTTTCCGTACTTTTTCTCGCATAAATTATGTATTTCATAGTTTTGTAGTTAAAAAATTGATGAAAAAATTTCTTTTGCCCTTCATTGATAAATCCTTTTCCTTTTTGCCAAAAAAGCCCTTTCAAATCCTAGCCGAGCGGCGCGTTCCGCGCCGCGAGGTTGAGCTTTCTTTCTT
>MHJU01000014.1 GCA_001818155.1 Candidatus Jacksonbacteria bacterium RIFCSPLOWO2_02_FULL_44_20
CGTTGGAATCTCATTGAATAATTGCGATTGCTGTTGTTTTACGCTTCTCATAGCTAAAGATTTTTTATGTTGCGATATTTCAAATAATCTTTGATGTTCGAGTAAGGCGGCCGTTTCAGTTTCGCGCTCCGCGCCATTTCTAGTGTCATATAATTTATCCAGTAGTCGTCAAACACCTTAACTCCCAGTGTAGAAAACGGGCCTGTTCCTTCCATCAATTCGCCCATCTTTACGCAGGAACCTATATTTTTTGTGTTTCCGCTTCCGGGCCGGTCTTTGGCAATTCTATATTTTTCTTGAACGATGAAATCAAAATCTTTTACCACCGATAAAATGTCTTCCAAATCATCAATGGTATATACCTTGTTCTCATCTATCAGTTCTTCCTGTTGAGTATAGATAATACCGAGAATGTAATGTTTGTCATATTCCTTGTATGGGAAGGTGATATTTTTCTTTGAATCCCTATAGCGAAAATATCCAGTAAATGCACCGAGCGTAAAACCAGAAATTGCCTCGTGATTTTTTTGGTAAGTGCTTTTGAGATCGAGGGCAATTTTCTTTTTATCTTTTGTAACAAAAGTAATATCGGGATAATGGTTCTGCTCCGCAGAAAAAATCATTTCATAGCCATTCTCTTTTGCAAATTTCTGAATGACCGGAAACATCATCAACTCGATTATTTTTGAGACAACTTTTGTATCAACAGAAATGGTATAAATGTTTTTTGCTACATCAATAAACCCCTTCACCGACCAATCACCTGACGGAGTAGCAAGAACTTTTCTAAAGTCATTGGTGTGTTGGAGTAAATCTTTTTGAAAATTGTCTTGTCCCATTTTCTGTAATTTTGTGAGATTCTTTTGCATAGTGGTGCCAGAGGCGGGAATTGAACCCGCAAGCCGTAAGGCACACGATTTTGAGTCGTGCGTGTTTGCCGATTTCACCACTCTGGCCCGGGAATATTTGGTAGCAGGGGCGGGGATCGAACCCGCGACCTAGGGGTTATGATTCCCTCGCTCTAACCAACTGAGCTACCCTGCCATAACACCAAAACTCTATCATTGAACACATCTTTTGACAAGAAATACTACTACAGATTGCTTCGTCGCTTCGCTCCTCGCAATGACAGTGGCTTAAAACGTAGTTTATCGTATAAACCCGCTTGCCTGCAGTTCCCAAAGCCGCCGATACAAACTCCCATTTTTCTGCAAGAGCTCGCCGTGAGTTCCTTCTTCATCAATGCGCCCTTGGTTCAAGACAATAATCCTGTCCATCTGCATTATGGTTGAAAGCCGATGCGCGATGACGATCACAGTTTTGCCTTTCATCAAAACCGCGAGGGCGTCCTGAATCATCCGTTCGGATTCAGAGTCCAGACTGCTTGTTGCTTCGTCCAACACTAAAATTTTCGCGTTTTTCAAAATTGCCCGCGCAATCGCGACGCGCTGGCGCTCTCCGCCTGACAGTTTCACGCCACGCTCGCCGACAAGCGTGTTATATTTATCCGGAAATCTCACTATAAACTCGTCCGCATGGGCAAGACGAGACGCGATAATCACATCTTTATCGTCTGCGTCCGATCTCCCATATCTGATATTATCCATAAGCGATCTGTGAAAAAGCACGGGATCTTGCGGGACAAGAGCGATTCCAGCGCGCAAACTTTCCTGACTGGTCTTTTTAATGTCCTGCCTGTCAATCAAAATCACGCCATTTTTTGTATCAAAAAATCGAAATAGCAATTTTACAAATGTTGATTTTCCGCCGCCGGAAGGCCCGATGAGCGCCACTTTCTCCTGCGGCTTTATGTTTAACTTTACAGGCCCAAAAACCTGCACGCCTTTGTGATATTCAAAATACACGTCGCGAAATATGATTTCGCCGCGCGTAATCAAAAGCGGCTTTGCCCCGCGCGCGTCTTTTATTTCGTGCGGAGTTAAAAAAACTTCGGTCATTTCCGCCGCGTCCGCAAACAATTCATACACTCTCCGAATGATCCGCCCGAGATCCCACAATTTTCGCGTCAGCCGCATAACATACACCTGCAGAACGGCAAAATCCCCGATCGTAAACTCCCCTCTATTCCAAAAATACAACGCGGCGAAAAACATCGCAAACTCCAGAACAATTATCAGAAACGCGGAAATCGCCTCCATGACAGACCCGAGCCGCCATGTGTGTTTAGTGAGGCGAAACTGCTCTTCTGTAAGATGTTTGAATGCGCCAAATTCGCGCGCAAGCCCGGAAAAAAGTTTGATAGTAACGCTGTTTGTGATAGTGTCCGCAAGGTGAGCTGTAACGCGCGTATCTTGAGAGGTAGCTTTGAGATCATATTGCAGTTTATATAATGAAAAAATATAACTGAAAACGATAAAAATCACGGTCCAGATGAGGAGAATCAACGCAAGCACAGGGTTCCGTATTGTTAAAACAATGAGAACAACTCCGATCTCTACAATAAGGGGAATGATGTCAAAGATAACCTTGTCGCTCAAGTCCTCAAACGCGCGCGTATAACGATTCACTTTTTTCACAAGCGACCCCACAAACGTGTTGCTGAAAAAACGGTACGAATGCTGGTGAATGTACTCAAAACAGGTGTTTGCAAGATCAGCCATGACACGCGGCTGAAGGTGGTTGATGCTAAAGTGAACAGTGCGCCAACATATCCAAGAAACTAAATTTAATGCGAGAACTATAAAAAGAAGACGCGCCAGCGCGGAGGTTTTTGAAACAGACGCCAGAAATTCTGTTTGAGTCAAAACATCAAAAAATTTGCCGTAGACAAGCGGGGTCACAACTCCGACCGCAACGCCGACAATGACGCTTATGAAAATCAGGAAGAATCGCCACCTATATAAACGCGCGTGATTGAAAAAAATACGGATAGTGTCCGTTGTAGTTGACCTCATAAACCGAGCCGTTTTTTAATAATAGTATTTACAACGCGATCGCCAAAAATCCACAGCAGTAAAACATACGATCCCGAGCCGATGCTAAAAGCGATGAGCGTCTGGAGAGAGAGCGACCACACATGGCTAGTTCCGATTAATGCGGCGGCTATATGTAAAGCGGTATACAGCATTATTCCGGAGAAGATCGCCGCAATGGAAAATCGCAAAACAGAAATCAAAAATTCGCGGCAAAAAAGCGAGCCATGAATCTCGCGTTCAGCGAGAACCGCGAGAATGAACGCGTGAAGAAACGAACTCGCGGAAAAAGCTAGAGCGAGCCCTGCAAGTCCGTAAAATGGCGTCAATAAAAATGCCGAGGCTATGTTTGTTCCGATCGCAATTAAGCTTGTTATAACCGGCGCCGCCGTTTTCTCGCGGGCGTACAATGCGCGCGCGAAAAGCGGAATAACGCTTTGCGGAATGAGCGAGGAGGAAAGTATCGCAAAAATTTGAAGTGTGCGCACGGTGTCAGCCCAGTTATACAACCCATACCCCAATGTAAGCCGAACCGCCTGCGCGCGAAGAAGAATGAGAAAAATCATAAGCGGCACCATGATGCGCAGGATATGCTCAAGCGAACTTCTGAAAACGCGGCGGAAATCATCGTATTTTTTCTGCGCGAATAATCCGCCCAAAACCGGAAACGACGCAACAGCCAAAGAAACCGCGATAAAAGAAACCGGAAGCGTTTCTAAATCATACGCGTTATAAAATACGACAACGCTCCCGGCAGGAAGCGCGGATGCTAAAAAAGTATTTGTAAGTTGATTTACCTGTTGAGCAGAAAGAGCAAGCGCGCGCGGGATCATGGCTTTAAGCACGCGATGAACCCCTGCCCTGCGCGAGCCGAATGTAAAACGAAAACGGAATCCTGTTTCAGCAAAAGGCGGAAGCTGCACGAGTAGATGCAGGAACGATCCGAACACAACTCCCCATGCAAGCCCGATCGGACCTAGTAATGGATATAGTACAAGGATTCCGAAAATAATGCCGAGATTATAGCAAACCGGCGCGAGCGCGAAAAAAGTGAACCTCTGAAACGCCTGCAGGACAGAGCCGATGATGTTGCTCACGCAAAAAATAATCGGGGACAACAGCATCACGCGCGTCATGGAAATTGTGAGTGCCACGCTCTCTGAAGAAAACCCGGGCACAAGACGCGGAACAATAGAAGACGCAAATATCCAGGCAATTACCGCGACTGTTGAAACAGCAAGCGAGAGAATCGTCAACATGGCGTTTATCAATTCAAAATGAAGTTCAAAAAAACTCTCTTTTGTAATTGAACGTTTCTTAAACGCCTTAAAAGGAATGCTGAATAATGAGGCGATCTGGGCTTGAAAATCAACATTGACTGACCCGATACCCTCTTCCGTCGGTTCAACTGAAAGATCTCGCGGCTGATCCTCTCTCTTTTTTCCTTTTTCATAAAGGTCAAGGAAAACCGGAATGAACGCAACAGAAAGAGCGCCAAACACGACCGCGTTGTAAATGAAATCAGGAATCCGAAACGCGGCCATATAACTGTCTGCAACAACACCTGTACCAAACCGAGACGCGATGAGCGAATAGCGAAAAAGCCCAAGTAATTTGCTCAAAATAGAAAAAACACCGATAACGATAGCGCCGGTTTTGAGCGAATGAGATTTTGAGAAAAGAGTAAAAATTCCTGGCATTTATTTAATCACCATATCCTCCTCCAACTCTCCGTCATAGAGCGTCTTTCCTTCCAAATTTACAACGAGCCGGCTTACGATTCCGCCCTGTTTTTGAACAAAAAGCGTATAGCCGCGCTCTTCAATATCCTTTTTTGTAAACGGAAGTTTATAGATAAATCGCACAGTTTTTTTCTCGCCAGGAGCAATTTTCATATAATTGCCAAAGGCTGTTTTTCCAAACTCGTTTGTGATGCGGGTTTTCGTTTTCTCATCAATAAGCGGCGCGCCCTCAATCTTGGCTAGAATCGAGTCGTCATTCAAATCATCTTGTTTTTGGAAAAGCGCGGTCGGATCAAATACATCTCCTTCAATTCCGGCAAAGACCGAGCCAAAAGGCGCGTAAACACGAATATATGCGAGGTTGTCGCGATTAACAAGCGCGTCAAAATCAGGATATTCCGACGCACTGCCCATATGCTCGCGAGTAACGGAAACTGATGCCATATTCGCGCCCAAGGCGTCTTCCAAAACTTCGTAGCGCGCCTCTTGCCGCACAGCGAATTCAGATTTCCCGCCATTAATAAGAGCTGTGTTTACATGCAGATAGTCAAGCGCGTATTTCACGCCACTCGCGCCGCTCCAGTTCTCTTTATTCAGCCATTTCTGTAATCCCTCATCTTCCATAAAAAGCAGGAGATTTTTACGATTCAAGGCGTCTGTAAGCGCAAGGGCGAGCGAAAATCTTTTAGCGTGATCTGAAAGAGCGTTTGTAATCCGATCAATGATTAAAGGAAATAAGTCAGCGATAATTTTTTTAGGCGCCCCGCTCGCGCGCGCTTCCTCGCTTTCAACAAGCGTTTGCGTGAAAGGAACAAAATTTTCAGCTGTAATAACGGTTTCGTACTCTAGGATTGGAATAGGCCCGATGATTGAAAGAAGATCAGTTACTACTGTATCTGTTATGGCAATCACGCCGTCAAACGAGGAACCGATACTGCCTTCAGCAAACCATGCGCACTTTTGCGCAGAAGTTGGAAAATCCGGAAACCAATTGCAATCCTGTATCTGCCACTCCGGATTTAAGATAGAAAACGGCCTGGGAGAACGAAGATGTTCCGTAAGTCCATAGCGAAAATCATAGGTTCCGCCTGATGGAACAAAAAATTTGTTCAACTTTCCGTCCTTTATGTCCGCAATAGCAAGAGATCCGATGAATCCTCCGGTCGGGCGAATTTCGCCGCTATTTTCAAACAAAATAAGGTAACGTCTAGTACCGTGCTCGCCCAAAATCGTTCGTAAAGCAGATATTGTATTCAGGAGCGGATCAAGTTCAGAGAAAAGAAAAGATAACCCTTCCTGAAGCGCTTTAATACGCGCTTGTTTGGAATCGGTGAAATATGAAAGATCAATCTTTCGGCTTTCTTTATACGCGCGCTCTATCGGTTCACGCGCCTCCTCAAGATCTGCCTGCAAACGAGCAAGATACTGGATCAGCGCATAGGGATCTCCTCTGCTAAACGATTCACCAAGAATCTTCGCGGCTTTAGTGCTGTGCAAACCGGCTTTTGCAAGATGATAATAACTTTTAGCTTTTTTATTAAAAATCAGCGCCGAGCGCAAAAACGGTCCGTACCGCTCTGTCGCCTCTTCAATCGCCGCAAAATGTTCGTGCGCCTTCTCCACTTTATCAAGCGCTGTTTCTATATCCCATTCTCCTAAAGCCGAAGAGGCCGCGGTGAGTTCGTCATACGCGCTCACACTCTCTCCAAGAACAAACCCGCGAGTTTGCAAAGCAGTGTTATATGCGAGAGAAGCGAAAAATGAGAGCGCAATGAGAATCGTAATAACAAAAGACGTTGTAATAATAACTGCATAACGTTTTTTCTTTATAGAGGCGGCGAGATTCATATTTCTTAAACTATCACATTATACCAAAACTTCATCATTTCACGCAAAACAACTTCCGAACTCTTCTAACCCGCGGGCAATCTCAAGCGGAGTGAGTGAAAAAACGATACCGAGAGCGGCCCCGGCAAGAGCGATCTTGGCATGATTCATAGAACAGTTGGGAATAAAAAGCGGCGTCGCTGTTCCTTCGCATAATAACTTCATATATAATCCGGAGACCCCGTCTTTGTGGAACATTCGCGGCTCTTCGCCTTTCACGCGCACGCTCTTCTTTGTTATGCCGTAGGATATAACGTGAACCTTGTTTCGTAAACTGTAGTCGTCTTTGTAACCCGTATCGTCTCCGTTCACGATAGAGAATGCGGTTCCAAAAACTCGTTCTGCGCGTTTATTAAACCCGCGAACAGTAACGCACGCATAAACATTCTCGCTTCGGAACGGCATCTCGCGTTCATCAGATACTCCGTCAATAATCATAATTTCTGGATAATCGCGATATGAAAAAAGCAGTAACCGGACGCCATCAAATAATGCGCGAGCGCGATCGCTAAAAGAACGCGGCTCTTCATTCAGCAGAAATGCGCATTCAATCGCGCTATGAACTAAACGAACTCTGAACTTCTGTTTAAGAACAAAAAAACACGAGCGCGCAAGATCACTCCCTCCTTCTTGAACGAGAATAATTCTCGGCCGATATTTTTTGAAAATGAGTTTTGCAAAATATGCGATCATAAAACTGACCGTATGTTTAAATAATGTAAAATAAATTCTGCGATGTCGTGGAAAAGAGGCGCCGCGGTGCTGTCGGCAAATTGAAGTCCGCGCGGTTTGTCCAATTTTACAAGCATAGCAAAAGCCGGCACGCGCCCGGTCTCAACCGGACCAAACCCTACAAACGAATGAATCGTCTCTTGCGCGTATCCATGCCCGTCATTTTTTGGAATTTGCGCAGTGCCGGTTTTTCCGGCGATTGCGTATCCTGAAACCCCGGCATGTTTCGCATATCCATTTTTCACAGCAGAAACAAGCATCAAAGAAACTGACTCCGCCGTTTCTTTTGAAATCACGCGATCGCCTTCTGTAACTGGTGAAATGCGCTCATTTTCTCCGTCAATCACTCTATCAACAAGCCTTGGTTTAACAAGCACTCCGCCCCGCGCAATCGCCGCATAAGCGCTAACAAGCTGAATCGGCGTTACAGTGATACCTTGTCCAAAAGAGGCTGTTGCCGCATATATTTCTTCGCCGCCAGCAAGTGGAGAAACATCGCCGTTAACCTCGCCAGCAAGTTCAATTCCTGTCAATTTCCCGAATCCGAACGCTTCCACATATTTTCTGAATTTATCCGGTCCGATTGATCGCATCGCAAAAATCGCGCCGGTATTGATTGACTTATCAAGCACTTGTACCATGGAGTTCAGCCCATACACGCGCTCTGCGGCGTTCCTGATTTTGTAGCGGTCAATGATAACAAATCCCGCATCAATGAAAGTCGTAAACGGTGTAATTCCGCCATCCTCAAGAGCCGCGGCCATTGTGATCGGCTTAAAAATTGAGCCTGGCTCGTATTCGGCGCTCGTAACAGGATTCACGAATAATGACACAGGATACTCGCCATAACGGTTCGGATTAAAACGCGGCTCTCCGCACAGGGCGTATATATTTCCTGTTTGCGGCTCCATTATAACAACCGCACCGCCTGCGGCTTCATATTTTTTCACATATTCGGCAAGAAGCGCGCACGCTTTGTATTGGATATTTTTCTCTAAAGTAAGAACGACGTCTTTGCCGTTTACCGGAAGAACAATCGTGCGGTTCCCAACTGGTATGAAACGCCCTAACACATCCGTATCGGATATGGTACTGCCTGAAATTCCTGTTAAATCAGCGTCAAAATACTCTTCCAAACCATACTGTCCTCGGCGTTCCACGCCATCTTCTCCAAAACCGAAAAAACCTGTAACGTGCGAGGCGAGTTCATCGTCTATATACGAACGGCGAAAGGATTCTGAAAAACTATAAGCGTCTTTGGAAATATTTGCGTCTGATAAAAATTCAGCGATTTTCAATTTTTCTTTTTCAGAAATATCAGACTGGATGAGTTCATATGGATCTTCAAGGTCTGTTAATTTTGAGGAAATATTCTCTTTTGGAGCGCCAAGCGCGGAGCTTACCTCTTGCGCAAAAAATTTAACGTCACTGACGCGCTTCGGAACAATAGAAAAATTATAAATTGGTTCGTTCACAACAAGCGGCGCAATCCCGCCTTCAGAAATATCGCGCCAAAAAATCTCGCCACGCGACGGCATAACTTTCTGCGACACTAAATACTGATCTTCTCCTTCTTTACTGTAAACGCGATTACGCAATATCTGAATGCGAAAAAGCTGTGCGATGAGCATTATTCCTAAAAATAAAAAAAATACGACAAGCGATATAATGCGCCTGTCGCTTGTTTTCCTGTATTTGGGCTTCATTACATGAACGAGGATGAAGGAGCGCGGCAAAAATATGACGCGCCCTCCTCATTACCGCTTAGACACCGCTAAAGAAGATGGGGATATTGGAAGGTAAACAATTTCTTTGCCGAGCGCAAGCCCTTGATTACCGGCTTCTTTCTCAATGTACTGCAAGTTCTTGCGACTCCCGAGACGCGTTGCTATCGCGCGATTGTCTTTTTTCAGTTCAGCGACCTCTCTCTTTAATACTGTAAGTTCCTCTCCATTTTTTGTAAGAGTTGTCGTGGTGGTGAAATAATTTATGGAGAGAACTGCGAGAATTATAAAGAGTGATAAACGCACAAGTATTTTCATATTCATAGATATTAGATTCGTTCAGCAACCCGCAATTTTGCGCTTCTAGCCCGCGGATTTCGGGCGATTTCATCCTCTAGTGCGGTTATCGCGCGTTTAGTTATGATTGCAAGTTCGGGAGTATGATCGCACCTGCAGACCGGAAACCCTTTCGGGCAGATGCAGTCGCGGGCGGATTCTTTGAAATATTGTTTCACTATTCTGTCCTCAAGCGAATGGTACGAAAGTATTGCGACGCGCCCTCCTTTTGCAAGCGCCCGAGCGATGCGCGGAAGCGTTTCAGAAAGAGCCGAGAGCTCGTCGTTTACCTCTATGCGAATTGCCTGAAAAACTTTTGAAAGAAGTTTAATCGCTTTTGGCGGCAATCCGCGCTGGTCCCGCGTTCGTTTTGTCGCGGGGCCGATAATCGCGGAGACGAGCTCGTGCGTTGTTTTGATGGAGCGCTCATTTCGCGCCCGGACGATTCTTTGGGCAATAACACCCGGGGAATGAACCTCCCCGTACATTTTAAAAATTTCCGCTAATTTTTGTTTTGAATACTCATTAACGATTGTGAAGGCGGTTTTGATCCCGATATGCGTCGGGACCCCTCCTTTATTGAAACTCATATTAAGCGGACTATCGCGCTGAAAACTAAATCCTCTGTCGCTTTCATCTAATTGATGCGATGACATGCCAAGATCAAGAACAACCCCATGAACCGGCAAAAAATCATACTTTTCAACAATTTCGCTGATGTTTCTAAAATTATCGTTTACTAAAATTACTCTGTCTCGCAGTTTGTAATTCGCAATTCGTGATGCGGCTCTTTCTATCGCTTCTGCATCTGCATCAATCCCTAACACCTTTCCATGCGGCGCTGTGTGTTTTAAAAGTTCAATCGCATGACCTCCGTCTCCGAGCGTACAATCAAGGACATTATAGTTAGATTGAAGTTGCAATAATGTAATAACTTCATTTGCTAATACTGGAAGATGAAAGTACATTTTTTCGTATTATATCTCCAAACTCTCCGCTATCTCTTGACTCTCCGATTCTGCTTTGTCCCTATACTGACCCCATAACGCCTCATCCCAAATTTCAATGCGATTATATAATCCAGCGACAACTGCCTTTTGTTTTATCTTCGCATACGAGCGCAGGTGGTCGGGAATGTTAATGCGTCCTTGACTATCAATATCCGCTTCATGAGCGCCTGCCAACATAAGACGAGAAAACGCGCGCGATTTTGCTTGGCTAATCGGGAGCCCCACTAATTTATCCGCCAATTTTTGCCACTCCTCTTTTGGATACACAAACAAACAGTTGTCTAATCCCCTTGTTACGATTGCTCCCTTTTTAAGTTGAGTTCTAAATTTAGACGGTACTGCCATCCGCCCTTTTTTGTCTACAGTATGTTGATATTCACCTATAAACATATCACCACTTTTCCCCACTTTTATTTTCGTTGACCCCACTATATACCAATAGAGTTACGCTCGTCAATATACTTGTTTGTGGAAAAAATGGGGATAACAAAAAACCCGCCAAACGGCGGGCATAAACTGCTCTAAATAACTTACCTTAAATAACATTTGGCTCTTTATCATAAACAGGAATGACTGGAGCCTCAAATCCTGCGCTTTCACTGATTGTATGGACAGCAGACTCAATTTCCTCGTTCTGTAAAATTCCAAAAACAGGAACATCCCACGCAAACCCAAGCGCGTTTGTTATGGTAACGCCTAGGCGAATTCTGCTGAAACGACCGGTTGCGCCTTTGACAACAATGATTCCTTGCGGTTTTTGAAGCGTATTTTTTTTCAAAATATCATCAATAGTTTTAAGCAGAAGTTCTGATTCATTGCAAAAAAACGGAACAGAAATCATATCACTCTGTTCTCTTCTGGAATCGTAAATTCTCACTTCTAACTTTTCTTTTTGAGTTGTATCAATGCAGAGTATCATACACTTATAAAAGATCTCTCGTCTTTCGTCTCTTCAAACACACGCTTCAAAAATTCAATATCCTCCTCTTTCTGCTCTATCCCCCGCCTCTCGAAACTACGCTTTTGCGCGCGGATTGCCGATTCCAACTCAAACACTTTTTTCCCTTCGTGCGTATCCATTACAAACGATCCGATATTTTCCGTAACGCACCCGAACAATTGAGCATACACGCCAATAATTTTTCCGGTGTAAATACTCGTGTTGATCGCGGTTTTTACATAGTCGCCAATGATGCACCCTAAAAACTGCATGCCGGTGTCTATCTTCTCACCACTATATTCAATACGCACCGGACCGTATGTATTTTTAAGATTAGAAGTTGTGGTTCCGGCGCCTAAATTCACCCACGAACCAATATAAGAATCCCCCACAAATCCGTGATGCGCTTTGTTTGTGTACGGCTGAAAAATTGAACCCGACACTTCTCCTCCGATTTTGCAATGATGTCCGATTGAAGTATTTTTTCGTATCTGTGAATGCGATTTAATTTCCGTATGCGCGCCGATGTAGCATGGACCTTCTATGTAGGAAAAAGGATAAACATGCGCGCAGTCGTCAATAATAATTACGCCTTGATCTGTATTAAATATGACAAACTGATCTATCGCGACATTCTTGCCAACATATACATTCTTTTCCCGTAATTCGTAATCCGTAATTCGTAATTCTACAATTTTAAGCGCATTTTCGCGTTGCCATGCAATAATCTCCCATGGATACTCAAAATCAGGATGCTCTAAATCTTTAAGCCGCATCCCGCAGATTTCTATGTCGTCTAATTGTTTGGTTAGGGTGATAGGGTACATAATGAGTACACTGATGTTTGGATCAATTCTTTATTTCTCCGCTCGCCGCGCGCCTCATTCACAATATAGCGAAACATATTAGTAAACTTGCTGACTTTGTAGGAAAAATATCGCGCCTCCTCGCACGCGGTCACTTCTTCAAATGTAGTGCTTCCGTCAGACAGCACGGCAACGCGCGTACTGCCCGGAATGTCCCACTTCCCTGTTTGATCTTTGATCTCAACTATTTTACATCCTCTCCACCGCCTCTATACCTAAAAGCGATAACCCTTTTTTAAGGACAACGGCACAGACGTCTAAAAGCGCGAGGCGTTTTTCGCGATCTCCTTCTTCCGCCTTCAGAACCTGATGTTTATGATAAAACGAATTGATGCTTTCGGCAAGTTCAAAAAGATAGTGCGCAAGATGCGCCGGGCTGTACTCTCGTGCAGATTTTTCTATAATTGATTGAAATTGCGCGAGTTTGTTGATAATAACGCGCTCCTCTTGATTGAGCACAATTTCAAATTCTTGCGCCCTTGCGGCATTCTCAATTCTTGATTCTTGATTCTTGATTCTTATACTCCGCATTCTCGCGTACGTATACTGTATATACGGCCCCGTTGCTCCCTCAAACCGCACCGCTTGTTCTGCATCAAAAATAATATCCTTGCTGGGATCAACACTTAAAAGATAGTATTTTAAAGCGGCGAGACCAATCGCGAAAACTTGTTCCTGTCTTTGATTTTTTAGATCATCTATGATCTCCTCTTCTGTTCTTTTTGTTGACTCTCTTGTATGTCTGTTTGCCTCAAGACGGGACATGTCACTCCTCTGTGCGCGAAAATCAAGTTTATATCGTTTTATGTACTCGTTACCAGCCAAGTTATACACCTCTTCAATCAACTCATCAGCGTGCACAACGGTGCCTTTTCGCGACGACATCTTGCCTTCTTTTAAGCGCATCAGCCCATAACTCAAATGGTAATACGTTTTATTCAGCCCGAGCTTTTTCAATAAAATAAACAAAGCCTTAAAATGATATTCCTGATCTTTGCCAACGACATAGATACACGTGCTCGCTTTTGGATATTCTTCTGCGCGCAACTCTGCCAAATATAAATCCTGCGTGATGTAAATGCTCGTGCCGTCCGACCGCAAAAGCACTTTTTTATCCAAGCCCTCGGCAGTTAAATCTATCTCAACGGCGCCGTCATCGCGTTTGTAAAAAATGCCCTGTCTTAAACCTTTTTCCACCACCTCTTTGCCCTTTTCGTAAATCTCGCTTTCGTAGTATAAACGATCTTTCTCGCTTTCAACGCCCAAATTGGCAATAGTCTCTTTCCATCCTTCATAAACCCAGTCGTTTAATTTCTGCCACAATTCGCGTGTTTGCTTATCCCCGCTCTCCCACTTGCGCAACATCTCCTGCGCTTCTTCTTGCAACTCTGGATGTTCTGCGGCTTCGCGCTCAAACATCTCATAAAATTTGCCCACAAAATGGTCTGGCTTTACACCATCTTGTTGCGGCGTTTTTCCTTCTCCATACTTTTGATACATCAGCATTGATTTGCAAATATGCGCGCCGCGATCGTTGATGATTTGCACGCGTTCAACTTTCCACCCTTGGCTTTCTAAAATTCGCGCCATTGCATCTCCCAAACAGGCGTTTCGTATGTGTCCGATGTGGAGCGGTTTATTGGTGTTTGGAGAGAGATATTCCAAGACGATTATCTCGCCCCTGCCGATATCGCTCTTCCCGACTTGTTCTACATCCTCGCGCGCGCGTAGAACGATGCTCTCAAACAGCGCCTCGTCTCTGATAAAAAAATTCACATACGGACCAACCGCCCGCGCCTCTTTTATAATCTCGTTTGGCGGGATCGCTTCTGCAAGCTCGCACGCGACTTCAGCCGGATTTTTTTTAATTGCCTTTGCAACCTCAAAACACGCAAAACTGATGTCGCCCATGTCGGGAGAGGGGGGTTCTGTAAAACGTATCTCCGGCAATTCTGCTACACCAAGTTTCCTCACAGCTTCTGTGATGACAGATTGAATAGATTGTTGAACGGTTTGATACGTCATGCTGATAAACTAAAAATCATTTTGATTTTCCTGCACCGAAGCAAGCGCCGCAACCTCCTCAAGACAGTATACTTTTGAAATAAATTTACCACCTTCATCTCGTAACATGTCGATCCCGATAAATAACCCGAGTTCGCGCTTAATGATTTTTGTAAGCGTCCGGCGGCTAATGCCTAATTTCTCCGCAATCCTATTGAGTGAACCAAAATGTCTGCCGTCCTCAGGATCTTTCCAAAAACCTGCAATGTCTTGAGTTGCCGGATTATCTTTTCGCGCCACAGATGGCTTTGATCTCCTCTCCTGCGCGCGGTTTATGAGTTTCTGCACAACAGGATGCTCGCGAAGCTCCTCAAGACAGTAAGCGTTTGAAATTGCATGACCTGCTGAACTGCGCAATTTCTTCTTTTTAAGAATATGCGATTCGTCGATTTCATTAATAGCGCGATTCAATGCTTGAGGATGGATGCCTAATTTATTAGCAATTCTCTTTACACTACCTAAATGGTTGCCATCTGGATCTCTCCCAAAACCTGCAATGTCTTGAGTTGCCGGATTATCTTTTCGCACCGCGATTTGCTTTTCTCTCATCTCCTGCGTATGTTGCATAAGCTCTCGGACAACTAGCAACGCCGCAACCTCCTCAAGACAGTACGCCTTTGAAATGACATTACCAACTGCATCACTCAATCGGTTTTCCATAGGCAAGATCGCGATTCCGCGAATAGCTCTTTCAAGCGCGCGGCGATCAATAACCAACTTATCCGCAATCGCATTTAACGATCCCCAATGTTTGCCGAATTTTTCGTCTGTCCAAAAATTGCGATATTGGTCGTTTTCTCCTCTGGCAACGGACGACAATGATTCAATATCCGCCTCCTTAAAAGGTATTTTTTGGTCATCGCTCGCCTTTTGCTCAACCAATAATGGTTCTCCTTCTTCCGAAAGATATACTGCAACATGATCACGCCAATGCTGTCCTTCAACAAATGATATGCCGCTACCGGGATTTTGCCGCAACCATGCTCGTTTCTCATGCTTTTTCATCGCGCGCAAACTATCTGCGGTTTCACTAAATTCAAAAACTTTCTTCCGATTATAAACAAACGTCCGATTACCGACTTCATCGCATACTTCAAGTATCCGGTTAAGTTCTGGAACATCAACCGTAATATAACTCTCCTTTCGCCTCATCTCCGGGGTATTAACCCCAGAAGTTAATATGGCTTCTGCCAAATCTAACTTAAAATCGTGAATCAAAATATAAAGCACGAGCTTAAGACGATCACAGTCCTCACGCGGTTTCATCTCCCCATCGCCTTCACTTTCAGGATCTTCCCGCAAATCTGGCGGAGTATGCACTGTAGGAACCTTGATAAGCGAACTTGCAATATGCTTATTAACTATGTCAAGCGTCTTTCGTTTCTCCTCAATAGTATCAAGCAACTCCGGAATCGCATTCAACTGAAAAAACTTAAACGCCTCGTCTTCAATGGCTGTCTGGTTTTCTCCTGGAACTATTTTTACGGAAGCGTAGTCATGACTTGCCTCGTCTGCAAGACTAGAAAGATCGGAGAGCGATTTTCCTAAAAAAGTGCCGATGTTTCCTGGAGTAAGCTCAACATTAATGATTTTCTTTAATTGAGCTTGATACTTTGCTTTCTTCTCCGCAAGGAAAGCTTCTGCAAATTGTTCTTGATTATCTTCTATGCCCATAAATTTTAGAAATAAGAATAAAAGATGAGTTTAGTCCGCAAATTCTGTAACCGTCTCCGACAACACAGCAACTCGCCCCTGTGCGTATAAAAATTCTTGCGCGAATGAGAGCGCTTCTTTACACCCGTTCTCTGCTAGCTCATCACTCTCGGAAAACAAATCCTCGCACACTAAAATGGCGCGAGTGGTTGATTTTTCTAACTTTGTCCGATCTGCCTCCCGCCAGTTCCAGCGGCGGCATAATACGCCCGCATCATCCTTATAGACAATCTCACCCTGCTTTGGCGGACGATTTTCGGACTCCCCAATTAAAACGCACGGCTCGTCGCCGAGCGCATATCCTAAAACAATATCACCTTCCACGCGCGACAAATCCTCGCCGCCAAAAGGGATAAAATATTTTAACGAAAGCGCGTTGTAAAGGTTTACAAGCGGGTTAATGTCCGGAAGCGCGTCGCCTTTTATGGCGCGGCGAAGTAACGCTTCAACAGAACTGCGATAATCGTTCGCGCTAAAAGATTTATACGCGCGACGCCAGCAGACGATTTGCGGCATCTCTCCTAATGCGCTTGCGCCGTATTTTTCTCCCGCCTCGCGCTCGCATAAACGCAACAATTTCAAAATTTCAGCTCCCGCTCCCGCGTTATCCGCGCCTTCAACCACAACCACGCCAACGCGAAGCTCCGGGAATTGTTCAAAAAGTTTTGGATCAACAGTTAAACGCATAACAATAAATACTATACTACAACTTTTGGCTTTTGGACAATGAATAACGGCGCTCACTTAAACTTGTTTACGGCCATCATATCTTAAGTGCTTTCTCCACTCTTTGCTTTACCGCTCGAAGCGACTGCCCTGTTTGCTGGACTTCTTTTTCCATTGCGCATGTTATGAGAATATCGTCTTCTTTACACGCCTTTACAAGAACGTGCTCGTTAATACTCAAAGCTCCGAACAGTTCTTTTAAAACTTTGATCCCGGGAAAACTCTCGTCTACCGCGTCCATCACAAGATATTTTGTCCACTGGGTATCGCGGTTATAGCCAATAAAATTACCGCTGTTTATGGCAAGCAAGCTCTGCAATGCGCCGTATAGAATAGCGGCTTTTGCCTTGATCACCTCCAGCACATCGGGGTTTTTCTTGTGAGGCATAATTGAAGAGCCTGTGCAGAATCCATCAGGCAAACTAATATAGCCAAACTGCGGCATAGACCAAAGAATAAGGGTTTGCGCGATTTGAGAAAAATGTTTCATCATTAAGGCGCAGGTAAAAACAAACGCTGTTTCTGTCTCGCCGCGATTAGTGATAGGGTCAAGTATATTTGGCTCTGCCCCGCTAAAACCCAAGAGCTTTGCCGTATATTTGCGATCAATAGGGAAACTCGTTCCATAGCCAGTTCCTGCTCCAAGCGGACTCTTGTTGTAGAGAGTAAGCCACTGCTTAAATCGCATTTTGTCCCGAACGACGCCCTCTTTCCACGCGCCAAATACAACCCCTAAAGTAGTAACCATAGCCGGGCGATGGTGAGTAAATCCGGGTATTTTTACACACGCGTACTTCTTTTTAAGCTGCTGAAGTGCAAAAATCAGTTGCGTCAACTCAACTATAAAAACCTTTGTCTGATCTTTAAGGTACAACCGCATATCTGTTGCCACTTGATCGTTTCTGGAACGAGCTGTGTGGACTTTTCCGCCAACGGCAACTCCATACTTTTTAATAAGATATACCTCTATTGCGGTATGAACATCTTCAACACCTTCAGAAAGAGTAAACTTGCCTTGTTTGTATAACGCTTTAATCTCTTCTAAACCTTTAAGCAACAACCGCGCATCTTGCGCCGATATAATCTGCTGTTTTGAAAGCATCTTTACATGGGCTTGGTTTACCGCAATGTCGTAGGGGATCAATCGTTCGTCATAAGGTTTTTTGCCCTTTACGTCGGAGCCAGAAGCAAAATCAAGGATATGTTGCGGCGGCAGATGGGAAAAATTTCCGCCCCAGAGCTTATGAATTTTTTGTTGTTTTTGGGGCATAATGTCAAATTTTCTTCACCGCCCGCGCGATTTTTGCTGGAAGGTTATAAATCTCTATAAACCCCGCGGAGGCGTTTTGATTAAAAGCGACAGACTTGTTAAACGTCGCTAAATCTGCGTCAAACAAGCTATTAGGTGATTCAACCGCAACCACCCACATGTTACCTTTATACAACTGTATTGTTACGGCGCCGTTTACCTTCTCGTTCATCTTGTCAATAAAGGCATTGAGATTTTCCATGAGAGGTTCAAACCATTTTGCCCCGTAGCACAAATACGCCCATTTCGTATCAACAAGCGCTTTAAATTCGTTTTCTTCCCGCGTTGAAACGAGCTTCTCCAAATTCTTGTGCGCTTCAATAATTATATGCGCCGCGGGCCCCCAATATACGCCCCGCACTTTCAAACCAACCAACCGATCTTCTATCAAGGTAACAATGCCAACGCCGTGCTCGCCTCCGATTTTGTTTAATGCCTGTATCAGCGCTGAAAGTTTTAACGCCTTACCGTTTAACGAAATTGGCAACCCGTTTTCAAAACAAATTTCAACAATTTCTGCCTTGTCCGGCGCGTGTTCCGGCAAATTCATCGCGTCAACAATTTTTTCATAAAGCGGTATTTTTTTAGGATCTTCTATTTCTCCTCCCTCGCCGGTTACGCCCCACATATTATCGTCATACGAATACGGCGCGTCTACGGTCTGTTTTACCGGAATGCCGTTACGCGCCGCGTACGCTAACTCTTCATCACGTCCCATTGCCCATTCTCGTACAGGCGCGATAATTTTTAACTGCGGTGCAAGCGTGATAATCGCTCCATCAAGCCGCACTTGATCATTTCCCTTGCCAGTGCAACCATGAGCTATTGCCTCTGCGCCTTCCAGTAAAGCAATCTCTACTGCCTTCTTTGCCAAAAGAGGCCGCACGATTGGCGTTGATAAATGATACTCTCCCTGATAACATGCATTTGCTTTAATCCCTTTTGCGATGTACTCGGTAGCGCACTCATCTTTTACGTCTATTACAATCGCTTTTACCGCGCCAAGCTTAATCGCTTTTTGCTTGATTTCTTCTAAATTATCGGCTTGCTGTCCTACGTCCAGCGTAAGAGCGATGACCTCGCACTCATACGCATCTTGAATCCACTTTAACATACAGGACGTATCCAAACCGCCAGAATATAACAATACACATTTTTTTACTTGACCTTTTTGAGCCTCGTAGGATGAGACTTTTTGATAAGATGTTTTTGTGTTCATGGTAGATGTTTATATGATGTTAGGTGCAAATTGCTAATAAAGAACAAATTTATCCAACTGATTTTTCTTGTTCTGGATTAAACTTTCCATATTCTCGTAGGTACAAATCTTTGACTTCTTGATAAAGAGTTCTAATTTCACGTGCGCGTATTGTTAATCTTTTTGCTTCAAGTGCTAGCGCGAGCAATTCCTCTGTGCCTGTTGCTGTAGTAAGTTTGTCTAATGCCATTGCATATTTTTTCACCTCCTTTCTGCGTAAACAAAAAAACTCCCATCCGCTCAACATCAAAAAATCTGATGTTGAAAGGACGAGAGTTCTCGTGGTACCACCTTTCTTCGCGTGCGCATTTCCTCACACACGCCTTATGAGCGCTTTATCAAAAATAGACAACACGCTCTGCCGCTTGATTACGGACGGCTCTCCGATCCGCGATTTTCCCGCGGACATCTCCTCGAAGGCGCGTTCGGTTACATTTTAGCGCCGCGCTTCCACCGCCCGCGGCTCTCTTAAAGCTAAAATCCATAACCTACTTCTCCTTCGGGTATAAACGATTTTATAGTTTTCAAAACTTAACTTTGAAAAAACGATAACTTTTTTTATATTTTTTGTCAAGTTAGGCGAATTCTCTTACAATTGACTCTTATCCTCTTTCTTTTCAAAATCCGCGCGGCGCTTCATCAATTGATCGTTCACTAATTGACTTCCGATAAGATACACCCACAGGTCGCGGCCTGAAACGCGAGCGTAATACGAAGATCCATCTGATGTTTTTCCGCCTATAGCGAGAATTTCCTCTTTTCCGTCAATAGTGGCGCGAACCGTGAGCGCGGGTTTTACGAATCCGTATTCTGCAGAGGCGTCATACTTTTTAATATCATCAGCCTGAAACGATGCAAGAAAACTCAAGAATGTTTTCACCGCATCTTGATTAACCAAAACTCCGGAGTCGTTTTCAAAAATCCATTCTTCCGCGTCTTTATCCAGATTTTTCTTCAGCAGAGTCATTGAAACTGCCGCGTCCGGATATTCCCACGCAACTTTTGACACAAGCGCGGCGTCTGAAATTTCAACAAGGCCCAAATTTTTGAAACTGCCGCGGGCAAAGTATGAACGGATTGGCTCTCTTGTTAAATAAACAGACTCTGCCTCGCCAATTCGCGCATAATCGCCTCCGCGAGCGTAATCTTGGCCGCCAATATACATCTTGCCTCTCTCTTCATCATTTTTCAGCCACGAAATGATAAGAGCTGATGAGTCTCCAATCTCAAAATCCTCGTACCGATCTTTATTTTTTGAAACAATATCTTGCAGTTCAAGTTTTGAAAGCGTTCCAAGAACGCTGTCAACTGCGGTTGTATCTGCGGGAAATACACTATCGCCTTCTTTTGCTTCCCACTTCTCTCCTTGTTTCACAAGCGTCGTTGTTTTTCCTCCAAACGCGATTTCAATCCGATTAACTGACTTGTCAAATGAAAGCTTCGGCAATATCGCTTGATCTTCAATTGACGAGGAACGAATCAAACCCCATGCAATTAGCGCGAGCGCAACAATAATAAATACAAGAACTATTTTTTGAAAAGCGCGTTTGGTCATCATATCTGCTGTATTTTTCTCCTCCATGCAAATCTCGCAATCGCAAAAAGGACGACAACAAGGGGCGCGCCGATGATATTGCCGTACTTCAGAAGCGCGCGCGCCGTGTCGTCTAATGGCCGAATCGGCCGTTCGGTAACTGATTTTGAACGAATTGTCGCAAGCGTTGCGTCAAGCGTCAAACCATCAGCGAGATTCTGTATGAAAAGAACATCGCTTCCGAACTGATTCATAAATGCGTCAGTGATCATGTCCCCATCCGACACAACCATCATGCGCGCGCGATCGGTTTTCTTTATAAACTCTGGCTCGTTGCCGCCTGCGGATTTCTCATCGCGCGGTACTGGCGCATTGAAATAACTTGAAAGTTGGGTATTCAATGAAACCGCAACCGGATACCCACCATTGCCTGAAACTACCGGCTCGGACTGCGGAGAAAGATCGCTTGGATCCGAAACAATTTTGGATTTGTCCGATGTTTTAATTAGAGTTTCAACTCCTTTTTCTTCTTTAAGAGATATGCTGGAAACCCATGGAAACATCACTGACTCCAATTTATTAACAAGCGGATTGTCTTTATTCAAAGATGTTGGCGGAACATTAACCCAAAACCCATAAGGCGTTACGAATGAAAAAAATTCTTGCCCGGAGCTAAACGACGCCCGCGCCTGATAAACGGAATCATAAATGAAATCCTTGTTAATTGTAACGCCATAAGACTTCAGAAGATCAAGGACATTCGTTGTATTTGGCGTTCCACGCAAGGAGTTATCAACACTAATGCCGTCAACGAGAAATAGAACGCCACGGCCGCTCATCACAAACTGATCCAAAATATACAACTGCCGCTTGCTCCAACTCCCTCGCGCGCCGGGAACTATAAGCGTTGTTATTTGCTCCGGAATCAAATCTCCTTTTGATATATCAATAAACTCAACAGCATACTGCTGTCCTAACACCTCTTTGAGTATGCGAAGTTCGCCTTGCTCTGATGCGTGATCAGGAAATTCCGCGATGCCGACTGTAAGCGCTTTGCCGGAGATCACTTTTTTTATTGCGGCTGTAAGATCAAACTCAAGCGTTGCAATGTCTTTCACAACCGGAACCACTTCTCTTTTTGCACCATATAACAGCGCAACGCCCATATACCCCTCGCCAACCTCAAGCTTATCTTTTTTGATCACATTAAACTGAAGCGGCGGAATTCCAAGCATCTGCGCCTCCTGCGCTTTTTCCGGACTTTCATTTGGATTTATAAATGAGATTCTGATATTTCCTCCACCGTACGCGCGATATTCTTTGAGCATATCCTGCACCTGATCGCGCACTGTTACAAGATACCCGGGAACATCTTTCGTAAAATACCCTTTTATTGTAACGACATCGTTTAGTTGTTTAAGCGTATCGCGCGTTACCGGCGACAAGCTGTATACGCGAGCTTCGGAGACGTCCAAACGCAATGGCAAAAGAGTGAAAATAAATTCCACAAGAATTACAACCGCGAGCATAAGCGCGATTTGGGAGTAAAAATCAGCTGATGATTTGAGTTTGGAAGTAAAAAATTTCATAAGTTTCAACTATCCCCTATACTGCCGCGACTCCAAAACTTTGGTATTCAAAAATAAAAAGAAAAAAATCATTCCTATAAAATACACAACATCTCCGCCACTGATAAGCCCGCCCGAAAGAGTTTGATAATGCGGCAAAAAACTTACAAAATTCAAAATACTCGCGATTAATCCTGAAAACGGCGCCAACGTGTAATCCTGACCGATTATAAGAAAAATAAATGAAAGCGCAACAGATAAAAGAAATGCGACAATCTGATTTTTTGTGATTGACGACATAAACGCGCCAAGCGCGATGATTGAGCATCCAAGAAGATATGCTCCAATATATCCCCCAATAATCTCGCCGCCGTCAATGTTTCCAAGAAAGACGACGGTAAGCGCAGTTGGAGCTGTTAAAAAGAGCGTGATGCACAGAATGGCGCACGCGGCTTTGAATTTTCCAAACACAGCCTCGGAGTCGCGAATCGGAAGAGTAAGTAAAAGTTCCATGCCTCCGCCTTTTTTCTCATCAGACCATAGCCTCATTGTGAGAGCTGGCAGAATAATTAAAAAAATCCATGGGATAAGGCTAAAAAATGGACGAAGAGTTACCTGTCCGTTCAGAAAAAACGACCCGAAAAACAGCCAGTTTGCGATAACAAGAAATACAACAAGAAAAATATAAGCGATAGGACTGTTAAAATATGAGCGGAGTTCTTTTTTGAAAATGGCGATGATATTGTGCATGTAGTATTTATCAAGCGGCCTTTTGCAATTGTACAGCTTTATTGATTTGCATTGTAATGTCGTCTCTTCTATTGTCCCACGAATTCAATTTGGACAGTACAAGCTCCAAAAATCCAACCATCTCTCTCCATTCTTTTTTATCTTGAGCTTGCTCCGCTCTATTCAAAAGATCTCTGATTTCTCGTTCACGAAATTTCCCTAATTTTTCAATCATTGTCTCTGTATTTTCAGGTCGTGGTGTATCTGCCATATTATTTTATGTATTAGAATTACACCTTCCTTTTCATCCCTCTTTTTTCTGCCTCTTGGCAAAGGGGTTCTGCCTCTTCTTTAGTGAAACCGGTTTGGGAAATAACATCTTTTACAATCTGTTTTAGTTCAACCCCTGATAGAAATCTACTCTCCGACAACCAATCTAACTTAAGCACTTTATCCCCGAAAAGTTCTTCCATGAGAAGTCTGGCACTATTAATTTCTGCTGTATGATTCCGCAACTGTTGTATCAACTCTAAAACACGTTCTGGATAAATCTTCCTTTGCTCTACTGCGCCCTCTTGCTCCCATTCTTTTTTCACTTGTTTCTCTTCAGCACTCCTAACTCTCTCAATAGCATCGCGTTTCTCTTTGTCAATCAAGGCACCACTTTTCTGTAATCTCTCAGCGTATTGTTGTCTTTTTACATCAGAATCTTGATTACTCGCTTTATCTACTGCGGATTGATCGGATTGAATTTTTTCCCCCATAAAATTTTTTTAAGCCTTGGTTCAGTAAAGACATAAAATTTTGCATCTCTACAAACAAAGACTGTTTTAATAAATTTCTATTTCGTCAACTGTCTAAACACTTCTTCCAAACTGACTCGCTCAACGCGCATTTCCAAAATCGGCGTATCAAGAGAAACCGCGCGGCGGAAAATGCGCTCGCGAATATCTAAAGAGCCAGTCGCCGTCACTTCAAAACCGAAAATATCAGCTGATTCAGTATCGCGATGCCGAACTTCATGGATGTCCGGAAGATCAAGGAGCAGTTGATGGATTTTCTCTTTCAGCCCGCGCATCTTAACATACACTGACTGCGCGCTCTCTGATTGGCGTTCCAGTTCGGCTGTTGTCCCATGAGCGACGATGCGACCTTCGTTTATGATTATCACTCTGTCGCACACCGCCTGCACCTCCTGCAAAATATGAGTGCTTATCATCACGGTTTTTTCACGTCCAATTTCCCGAATCACGTCCCGCACTTCAGAAATTTGGTTTGGATCAAGCCCGGAGGTTGGTTCGTCTAAAATAAGAATGTCTGGATTATGAATAATAGCTTGCGCAAGGCATGTTCTCTGGCGGTAGCCTTTGGAAAGCTCGCCAATCGGGCGACGGACGACGTTCGCGAGCCCGCAAAGTTTCACGACGCGCGCAAGCGATTCAGCAAGCGGCAGTGATCCGCTATTAAAAGCACTCCTAGCCTTTATCCTGATCGAGCCTATAAACTGAAGATACTCCAAAACTGTCATATCATCATAAAGCGGCACTGATTCAGGAAGATACCCGATCTGCCGTTTCACTTCAAGCGGGTGCTCCCAAACCTCAAGCCCGTTTACTTTCACGCTCCCCTCTGTGGGCGCGGTATAGCCGGTGATAATTTTCATCGTCGTTGATTTCCCGGCGCCGTTTGGTCCCAAAAATCCTAGCACTTCCCCGTCTTGCACGCTGAATGAAACATCTTTCAGCGCTTGCAGTAAGCCGTATTTTTTGGAGAGGTGTTCAATGGAGATCATAAGATTATAATTTGATGATTCTAAAGTAAGATAAGGTATTTTGTCAACCTCACTACAAACTGGCTTCAATTGCGCCGAAATCCGCGCGTTTTGATGACGCGCCAAGTTGCGTGCGCTCTAAAATTTCTGCCTCTACTTCACCGCGAGCTCTGCTATATTTCAAACGCGACAGTTCTTTAATCGCGCGCGCAAGTTCAGGATTTCCGGGGCGAGGAGGAAGTGTAGCCATGTCAAAAGCGTGCGCCGCTGTGTTGTCTATCAATAATTTCACATACGCGCGATATTTATCAATGTTCACAACATCGTACTCGTTAAACACCGGCGAAAATTCTTTTGCGAAAATTTCCGCGTCCTCAACGCCGACGCGAAACGCGATGAGCGTGCCGACGTTTCCCAAAACAGCATCCAAAACTTTTTGCTGGCCTTTCTCATCTTTTAACTGACCAAGATATTGATGCGCGAGAATTAAATCCAGCCTATACTTGCGCGCCTCGGAGAGAATGATTGAAATGGAATCCGTAATGAAATTTTGAAACTCGTCAATGTAAAGATAAAAATCGTGGCGCTCGGACTCCGGAAGTTCAGCGCGAGAAAGCGCCGCCATCTGTAATTTTGCAACGATAATCAAACCCAAAAGCGAGCTGTTTACCTCTCCTGTTCTTCCTTTTGACAAATTAATAAGCAAAATTTTCTTCTCGTCCATCACTTTTCTGAAATCAAATCCGCTCTTTTGCTGTCCGATTATGTTTCGCATCATTTCGTTTTCCACAAACCTGCCTACTTTGGAAATAAGATAGCCCAACATTTCGGACTTATGAAAATCCGTTGTCTGCGCCATCTCCTTTTCCCAAAACGACTTCACAACCGGATCTTTTAATTTCGCGACCTTATACTTTTGAAATTCCTTGTCTGTAAACATCCGTGGAATGTCGGCAATCGTTCCCGGATGTTCCTCGTCTGCCATTAAAGTGAGCATGACATTTCTCATATTATGCTCAAACATCGGGCCTATCATCTCCGGCGGGAACAGTTTGTAAAAAATCGCGATCATCTCCTGCACCGCAAAATCTTTCTGATCATCTGTGCGAAACTCCAGCATATTCAAACCCATGGGCCGCTCCATGTCTGACGGATCAAAATAAATGACGTCGTCAACACGATTTTTGGGAATACATTCCAAAATAGACTCAACCGTCTCGCCATGCGGATCAAGAACGCATATTCCATCGCCGTTTGTAATATCCTGAATCGCCAAATTTCCTATTACAACAGACTTTCCGCTACCTGAACGCCCGATGATGTACATATGCCGCCTGCGATCCTCGCGTTTGATGCGCACTATTCGTTCAATACCACGATAACCGGTTTTGCCGATTATAACTCCGTCTTCTGGCAAATTTGATGGCGGAGACGCGCGTTTTGCGGTTAGCCACACGATGTTTGGCGTGTCTGTCCCAGGAAGCGGCATGTGCCAGAGGCTCGCCAGTTCTTCAGCGGAGAGCACGAAAGCCAGTTTCCCGCGCGTAAAGGATCGGAAAATAAACCGGGAGATCAACGCGCCGGCTCCACGTCGTATCTTGAAACCGTTTCCCTTCTGTCCCCCGTCAAACTGGGCAAACGCGTTTGCTATATTATGAAGAATTATCTCCCCGTTTCCTGGAATCTCCGAAGATACGACGATCCGAATGTGGGTTGTGTAGCAAAACTGCGACGCTTTATTTTCAATGAGCTTAACTGTCTCTTCTTCAAGCGGCGAGAGACGATAGTCCTTTTTTTTATCCCATTCTCTGCCTTTTCCAAGATCTTTATCTTTTTTTGAACTTGACGTGAGAGCATATTCTGGAATAGAAAGTAACCCGTAAAGCCCTTTTTGAACCAGAGAAAGCGGATTTAACCCTGAAGACATCGCTTGCGACAAATTTTTACCCTGTTGCATGGCGGACCCGGTGCGCATTCCTTTGCGGCTCCATACGCGCTCTTTAGGACGCGCGAGAATTTGAATCGCGGCTCCGTCCCGTAGGTCAAGTTTGCTCAAACTATTTGTAATAGCATTTAACGGATCCGCTTCCAGTTCTCGGTATGTTTTAACAGGAAGAATATCTGGACGGCGAAAATATAGCGCGCAAGCGGAAACCTCTCCGCGCTCTGTGAAAATATTATAATCGGTTTCAATGCTCACTTCAGCGTCAGGAAATTGGGCGTGGATTTGCTGTTCAACAAATCCGGCAATTTTTCTTGGGGCGACGATGTAAAAATAAATGAGCCTGTTTTTCACAACGATCTCCAAAGAAAGATAGTGTTCCGGTCCATATAAAAATCGCCGCCACGAATTAGATCTTTCTACGCCGTAAAGATTTACAAAAAGAGCTTGAGTGAGAGCAATTTTTTGGCGCAGAATTTCAACAGCGCTTCCAGATCCACCTTTTTCTTTCTCTTCCTTAACTTTTGCCGATTCTTTCGGCATACGGATAAGAAAAATTGTGTCTTTATACTGGGGATCTTCGCGAAGTTTTTGCCTGATACGCGAGCGAATAAAAAAAAGCGGCGCGATAAACAAAATTGCAATCGCAACCGCTCCAAAAATTATGCTTAATGCAAATGTTAATATAGTCGGGTGCATAGGTGAGTTTATTATATCACCTTTTAATATCAAGAAAAATGCCGGTCAAATAATCTCGCAACGCGCCTTTCCACTCCCGCATAGGCGATAATTTTGTATTGCGAATAACGCTATATTGCGGGCGCTTTGCCGGACGCTGGAATTCAAAGGTCGCGCATGGAACGACCAAAGGAGCTTTTTTAATAATACCAAGCTCGTGGGCTTGTTTAAAAATCTCGCGCGCAAAATCATACCACGAAATTCCCGCAACTGAATGAGTAATTGAGTTTATCTCATTCGCACAATGATAAATCCCGCTCTTTAACTCTCCTCTCCGCTCAATCAACCATAAAACTTGTTCTGCCAAATCGCCAGTGTATGTGGGTTTCCCGAACTGATCATTAACCACCTTAAATTCCATCTGTCCATCACGAGCCCGAGTGAGCAGTGTATCTACAAAATTTTTCCCGCCCGCGCCGTAAAGCCACGAAGTCCTTATTATAAAATAATTCAATTCCTTATTCTCAATTCGTAATTCGCCTGCGCGTTTTGAATCTCCATACACATTCAGAGGATTTATATGCGCCGTATCATCTTCTCTATATCCTTCCGGTTCTTTGCCGTCAAAAATGTAATCCGTTGAAAAATGGAAAAGAGTTGCCTTTACTTGAGCGCATATTTCTGCAACGTACCAAACTCCTTCTGCGTTCACCGCAAACGCCTTCTCCCGCTCCGTCTCCGCGCCGTCAACATTAGTATAGCCGGTGGCGTTGATCACAACTTCGGGCTTTAACTTTTGTATTTTCTCATGAACACTTTTTTTGTTCGTAATATCCAACTCCCCTCGCCCATATGCGATGATATGAAAAGAAGTCCCTTCCGAGTCATTTTTGTTAAATGCCTTCAAAATCGCCTGTCCAAGCATTCCGTTTTTGCCTAAGATGAGGATTTTTTGCACTGTTCATACGCTTCTATAACTTCTTCCTTGACAAGAAGAAGAAGAAGTAGAAGTGCTAAAATTTGCCTACATTTTCTCATTTTTAATTGAAGTTATGGAAAGATGTAGCATAAAAGCCACACCTCACTACGCTCTAACATTTCTAACAGGCAGTAGAGGATTTGTCTGTACGGAATTATGGTTCATTTCTAACCGAAAGGAGGCAAAATTTCACCGCCTCTGTCAAGAGGCTGGGTTACAAACTTTCTTGAATTAGGATTGAACCCCCCCCAAGCGTTCGCCTTCAATTGCTGAATACTTGGGGGTTCTTTTTTTACCGCGCAACTTTTTTTCAATCACAAAATCCGCAATTGTGCGGATTTTATAATTTCATAAACTCATCCCGAGAAATTCCTAATTGTTCAATAATCGCCTTAACAAGTGGTACGCCAATGTCTTTTCCATGAGGATTTGGAATAAAAATTTTTTCACTGTCTCTTTGCATATATTCATGTCTTGTCGCTTGAAAAGGTCCTCTGAAACCAAAATTTCTTAATTTTTGTATTAAGTGTCTTCTTGCAATAGGTGCTAATTTAGGCATACTCTCTTTTATGGTCTGTAGTAATGAACGATTTCCCAAATTGAGGTAGGGCGTCTCCTTTTTGCAAACTAATCAAAATGTAATCTTCTATAACTTCAGTGAGTTTTTCTCGCGCCTCCTCAACAGAATCCGATTGCGCATACGCGCCTGGAAGGTCATGGACATAAGCGCACCAACTACTCGTAGCGGGGTCATATTCATATTGCGCCTTTTTTAATAAATTTTCTATGTATTCAAGAATAAAAAGTTTCATATTACTTGTGTGTTATCTATACTCAATCAAAAGTATATACTTCGGTTACGATACCTGTCAATACTGCGCCACATACTCCTCAAACGCCTTCATTAGCGAACGTGTCATAGCGCCGGGAGCGCCTTTCCCGATCACAATATCGTCAACGCGAATAACTGGAATGATATTTCGACCCACAGAGGTAATAAATGCCTCGTCTGCGGAGCGAAGCGCCTCATACGGCAGGCGTTCTCTTTTCACAAGAATATTCTTTTCTCGCGCGAGTTTAAGCGTAATATCAAGCGTAATTCCGTGAAGTACAGCGCCGTCAAATGGATGCGTGTAGAGAACGCCATCGGAAACAAGAGAAAAATTAAACGTCGTTCCTTCTAAAATATAATGCGGGGGAGAAACGCTCACAAACAGGGCATCTTGGGCATTATGTTGTTTTACAACAGTTTGATTAGCGATAACTCCGCCAACGTAATTTAAAAGTTTAACCGATGGAAACTGCCGTTCATACTGATAAGCCGCAAGCGAAATACCGTCTCGATAGAAACTCTCGGGACGCGGTTTCAACGGAAATACGATAATGTATAGATGCGCCGGTCCTATAGGAAGAACTCCGATCGCGTCCGCAGGCCCACCGCTAAATAAAATTTCCACAAAGAGATCGCCGCTTGTCTCTCTATTGTTCTTTGCAACAGTCTCTTCCACAACACGTTTCAACTCTTCTTTGGTATGCGGCATCTCCATATAAATCTCTGCCGCAGAATCAAAAAGACGATTCACATGATCGTCTAAATGAAATACCTTCCCGCGCACTGTTCGCGCCGCGGTAAAAATGCGATACCCGCGCAAGGTGCCGAGTATATCGTCCATAAACGGCAATGCTAATTGTTCTGTCTGGACATAGCTCCCGCGAGCGTAAGAAAAAAACGTATCCATGAAACTACTGCACAGTTAAATATTTATGCTCGTAATATTCTTGAAATTCAGGCATTTCTGTAATTCTCTTCCACCATGTTTGGTTATTGCGATACCATTCAATAGTGTGAGCGAGTCCATCGCAAAATTTATGAATCGGCTCCCAGCCAAGATTGCGCATTTTTTTCCAATCAAGAGCGTATCGACGATCATTTCCAGGCCGATCATGAGTAAACTTTATCTCGCTTGAATCGCGCTCCATGCATAAACAGATGTCGTTTGCAATTTCAAACACGCTTCTGCTTTCACCGGATGAGATATTATAGATTGCTCCGATTTCGCCTTTATGAAGAACCGCGTCCACAGCACGGCAATGATCGTCGGTAAAAATCCATTCGCGGGTTTGGCCGCCGTCACCATGGATAAAGATTTTTTTACCTTCCAGTAAGTTGGTGATAAAAATCGGAATCACTTTTTCAGGATACTGATTTGGTCCGTAAAAATTGCACGAACGGGTGATGACAGCTGGAACATTGTAAGTATTGATATACGACGTTACTAAATGATCAGCTCCTGCTTTGGTTGCCGCATAAGGATTTCTCGGGCGGCACACCGATTCCTCTGTGGCGCTTCCTAGAAGAATCTCGCCATACACCTCGTCGGTTGAAATTTGAACAAATTTTTTGATATGATCAAACTCTCTAACAGCTTCAAGCAAATTATGCGTGCCGATTATGTTTGATTCCACGAAAATTTTAGGGCCGGCAATAGATCGGTCAACAAGCGTTTCCGCCGCATAATTTACTACAAAATCCGGCTTCTCCATCTTAAATATATTGCGAACGATAACCTCATCCGCAATGTTTCCTAAAATAAAATGATGCCTGCTTTCTTCCTTGATTCCTATAAGATTATCAAGGTTTCCGGCATAGGATAGCTTGTCTACGTTTACAATGCGGTAATGCGGATAATGTTCCAAAAGATACCGGACAAAATGGCTCCCCATAAACCCCGCGCCGCCGGTTACAAGAACAGTTTTTGAGGTAAGATTCATACGGTGTAAATATTTTATCCTTTTACCATCTCCCAAAATCCTTCCCCGAACTCGCTGTAGTCAATGCGAAATTCATCGCTTTTTTCCGGGTCGTCGGTCCAGTTTTGATTGACAAGATAAATGAGAGTCATGGGTTTTGTGTAAGGATTCGCACATCCATGAACAACTCCTCTCGGTATATACAACAATCTCGCGCGCCCGGCTCCAAGCACAAAACGCATTTTCGCGCCAAGAGTTGGCGACCCTGTCCGCACATCCATAAGCCCGACAAGCACCCTGTCCGTTGGAGGCACAAACCAGATATCTTCCTGATTTTTATGCAAATGCCCTGCTTTTATAAGCCCTGGCTCAATTTGCGACCAATTGATCTGCTTGAGTTTAAATTCCGCAAAATGATCGCGAACGCCCGCGTCATCCAAAATTCGCGCAATCTCGCAAAACGCGCCGCCGTCGTCTGTAAAGTATGAAATATCAATAATTTTTACCCCTTCAATAAGGGCTTTTTTTGTGTAATCCTGTTTAGAAATTTTATCAGCAAAGGTTTGAGAAATCATAAAGTAGAAATATCATACCGCCAAATATGCACATCGTCAACTTCAATTACCTCGCGTCCTAATAGCCAGCGAATCTGCGTTTTATTCCAGTCAACAAGAAATCGCTGATCAAGCACGAAATAACAGCCGCGGGTTTTACTTTTTTGCGCGGCCTCTTTCATCCATAAAATATCAGGGCGCGAAAACATCTTTATAAAAATCTTGCCGCCTTCTTCCAGATAGCCGTATTTAATCGGGAAATTACCGTTTTTAACTCGCCCGCGCGATGAGGACTCAAGAGCCGCAAGCGGAAAATGTTCGGAAAGCACGCAATAATCAGTTCTCCCTGTTTTGAGCATATCAACGTAAAGCGCCTGCATTGCGTTGTAATGGCTCATCGTAACTCGTCCGTGAATCGGGCCTGAAGAGTATGTTGAACCGACCATAACGGCAAGTATCACAATGCTCGTCCATAAAAAAATGGGCTGTCTTCCATATCTGTCGCGAACGGCAATAAACCCGCCTATAAGAAAAAAAATAAACGCTGTGTCAATAATCAAGTCTAACCGTTCAGTTAAAAGATGAATGCCGCCAAGATACGAGCGATCAAGAAAAATGCTCATAAGCCCTATAAATAATATATACAGAAAAAGCGCGGAAACCGGATTATTATTGATCGCGCGTCTGCGGCACATCCAAAATATGCTCGCGCTTATCGCCGCGACAAAACAGAAAAAAAGAAGCGTATCAAGATAATTCCATGAAAATAACGGCAAATCTGTCAGACGATCGCGCATACTGTGCCAGAGTAGATTTCCTGTGTGAAGATAGTACCCGTCCATCCCCTTCAGCCCGAAAAGATATAAAAGTGTATGTTTCCAAAAATCCAGTATATGACTAGCGCCGGTTGTGAGAATATCAAGGCGCGCATTTGGGCTCACAAATAAACTGATAATCGGCACAAGCGCGCTACTTACAATAAGATAGGCAATCCTTAGAACGCGCGATGTTCTCTTTTGAACAATCAAAAATCCTAAAATCAGAGCTCCAAAAAGCACATATACAACATACTGTATTGCAAGTAAAATCAATACTATACAAAGAGCTATAAAATATTTTTTTTCGCGTTTTTTAAGCCAAAAAACTGTCGCGAGCAAAAATATCATAAACACAAGAAAACCAAATCCAACAGGAAGCGATACTGCTCCATAAGCCTGCATTGGGAAAAACAAGGAAGGTAAAAACGCTCCTAAAAGAGACACCGAACGATTTTTATCACAAATGCAGTCAAAAAGTAAAAAGAACAAAATCGGCAATGCAAGAGAAAAAATAAGATATTGCCACCAAACCATTATTGAGATCAAGCCCACATTCAGCGCACGGTTCAAAAAAATTCCACCTGCCCAAAACGATGCATATGAAGACGTTGTAAATACGGAGGAAGGCATTATAAACGAACCAATCTTCAAAGTATCGTATGATGACGAGGATAAAAAGCCATTATCTTCTATCTCCATCATAGAGGCAGTATGCCGCCAAGTATCCCCGCCATAAGGCAGACGATATACTGCCGGGATATACAAATGTTGCAAAAGCGAAAAAAGGATTATCGGAACGAGAAGAAAAAACGCAGGTTTTGTAAAAATTTTGTATAAGAGCCATAAAGAGAGAAGCGCGATGACTAAAACAAACTGATCTGGTATAACATCCCACGGCGTTTTTATGTATATTTCCGCATAAGATAGTGAAAAAAGAGTATAAAAACCGAGCCCAAAAAGAAGTATGATCGCGATAAGAATAAGCGTTCGCACCGATGGAATAGGCGCATTTACCAATTCTCTCGCGATCGCGCGAAAACTCCGCAGAACATTAAAAATGATTTCTCTCATCATACTTACAGAAAACAAACCTTTGTTATGTTCAGAAATCTCCATGGCGATTAATGAAACAAGAAGGGTAACACCGGAAAGAATAAAATCGTTAAATCTGAAAAAAGTGATAAAAATGCCGCCAAAAGAGGCCACAGCGAGAAATACAATCAATGCGCCAAATAGAAGACGAATCATTGATTCTTGAATAAAAAACAATTTCCCTGTAACTTTTCCGACAAAATAGCCGTTTACTATGAGATATAAAACTAAAAATAACGCGCCAAACAGAGAGGAATGCAGAAAATGGATATTGATAATAACTAAAGTGTTAATAAGAAAAATAAAAATCATAATGATTTTGGCGCAAGATGCTTAACGATCTTAAAATAAGCCTCTAATAAAAATCCAGCTCCTTGAATGAGCGGATTTTGGATTTCTCCGAAATTAAAACGACCTGCCATAGAGGAAAGAATCGCGCGGTCAGAAACTCGCCTGATGGATTTAATTTCTTTGCGTTTTCGCCGTATCCATGAAACTGAAGTGAGAACTTCTAAATACGATTGTAATTTTTGAATAAACCAGCCGGCGGCTAAACTATACAAAAGAATACCAAGTTCTGTTGCAATAAATACTGGCATGAACACAAAAATTGTTCGAAGGCGATACATTGTAAAAAAGGTCAGCAACCGATTTCTTTCAACCCAAAGCCATTTCTTTTGATTTCTTGAAAACTGGTATTTGTGATATACGATTGATTTTTGGGAACAAACAACGCGATAACCGGCAAGCCGCAGACGCCAACTCAACTCCAAGTCCTCATGATACATAAAAAATCGCTCTTCCAAAAATCCCACTTTCTGCAACGCGCTTAATCTGTACAAAACCGCGGCGCCGGATGCGTATCCGATATCACGAATTTGTGATTTGTAGTTGACGGTTGGCAATTTTTTGCAGTACTCTCCGCTCCAACCAAAGCCGAGATAGTGCAGAATATTGCCCGAAGTATTTATAAGATCAGGCTTATTGTGAAAAAGAATCATTGACTGCGCTACTCCGATTGAACTATCGCCGTTTGCTAATTCCACAAGCTCTTTTAGCCACAAAGGATCAACTATTGTGTCAACATTCAAAAGAGCAACGTAATCATATTTGTAAGTTTTAAGGGCTTTTTCTATACCGCGATTATTACCTCCGGCAAAGCCTTGATTTGACGAGTTCTCAATAATTGAGAGCGGAAACGGAAAAGAACACCCGCGTTTTTTCACACACTCAACCGATCCGTCCGAAGATGCGTTATCTACAAAAAAAATATCGCACGAATCGCGCGGAAAGTCCACCTTCTCCAAAGAGTCAAATAAATCTTCTAAATACAGTCCGCTGTTATAGTTGACTAGAATTAGAGCAACGCGCGGATGTTGTAAACTGGGCATAGTGAGTAAATTTGCCGCTTAAAAATTATTGCGCGTAAACATTTACTGTTGCGTCCACATAGTTGTCGTAGATTGCTTGGATTTATTTTTGGGTTATTTTAATTTTGAATACACCTCTTCAAAAATTTTTTCTTTGATGAACTGGCCGAATTCGGCGTTTTCTACAATCTTCTTATAGATGTCGAAATTAGATTCAACCATCGTGTGCAGTTGATCTTCAAAGATATGCGCGAAAACCAGCTTCAGGGCTTCTTTAGTGTTTGTTTTCGCGCTTTCACTCAAGGTCTCGTTACCGGCGAGACGCGTCTCCAATTCCGCAAAAAATACTTTGTCACCCTCGGTGAAATCAGTGCCAAACCGCTCGTTAACCTCCTCGATAATCCGTGACAAAAATTCTTTTTCTTCTCCCGCGCGCTTACCGGTCCCAAGTCCTTCAGCCGGTTTAAGCTCGCCGGTCGTCTTTTCAAGCTCAATGCTCCCGCTTGAAATTTGCTGAACACGATAAGTATCCATATTTACATTGTCGGTGATTTCAACAGGAAGGCGCTCTTTATCTGCCGGTAACTTTCTGCCGAGCATCCGCAAAAACGCATAGAGTTTTTCCAAGCCCACATCCTTAAACGAGACGATCTGCGACAAAAATGCATAGAGGCGGATATAGTTTTTGAGCTGGTCGCGGAAATTTGTCTTTTCTTTTTTCTCCAGTTTCAGATATTCTTCAACGATCGGGTCTAACAAAGGATGTAACTTCTCCTGCGTAGCCCCGCGCTTGAAGAAAACCTTAGCAAACTTCTCGACATCAGATTTTACAAAAATATTGAACTCATATAACTTACGCTCCAGATCGTAGAGCTTATTCGGGTCGGTCGCTTTGGTCAGTATTGCTTTGTCGTAGTACGGCTGAAATGCCTTCTGGATTTCTTCTTCATGATTGGCAAAATCAAGAATCATTGTGTCATCCTTTCCTTTGTGCGTGCGATTAAGACGGCTTAAGGTTTGCACAGCCATCACGCCGCCGAGCTTCTTATCAACATACATGGTATGCAAAAACGGCTGGTCAAAACCGGTCTGGAATTTGTTAGCAACGATCAAAATCTTGTATTCCGGCAATTTGAATGTCTCCACGGTAAGCTTTTCACTTCGCAAATTATTCATACCCGGTTCGGTATATTCTTTCCCGCCGTCGTTAACGGTCCCGGAAAATGCCACAAGAGTTTTAATCGGGTGTTTATGCTCTTTTATATACTGGTCAAACGCAAGTTTGTAGCGCACCGCGTGCAAACGGGAACGCGTCACCACCATCACTTTTGCGTAGCCGTCTATTTTACGCGCGACATGGCTCAAAAAATGTTCAATAATTAATTCCGTCTTTTTGCCGATAGCATGGTCGTGCAGTTCCACATACGATTTTAGAAGGGCAATCCCTTTTTTCTTTTCGTACTGCGGATCATCCTCAATTTTCTTAATCAGATTGAAATAGGTTTGAAAAGTTGTATAGTTTTTCAATACATCCAGGATAAATCCCTCATCAATTGCTTGACGCATGGAATAAAGGTGAAACGGAGAGAATGTCCCGTCGGCGTTTTTCGTGCCGAAAAGTTCCATCGTTTTCCCCTTTGGCGTGGCGGTAAAAGCAAAAAAGCTGATATTTTTTTGCCGGCCGCGGCCCGAAAGCTTTCGCAAAATTTCATCTTCGGCGGTCAGTTCTTCTTCTGCGGTATTTTCTTTTTCCGCCTCTTCCAACGACCCTAAAACCTTTTTTAAGCTCTTCGTGCTTTCGCCGCTTTGCGATGAATGCGCCTCGTCAACGATCACGGCAAATTTCTTGTCGGTTTGTTTGCTGATTTCATCCACAATATGAGGAAACTTCTGGAGGGTGGTAACGATGATTTTCTTGCTGGTATCCAGCGCATCTCTCAACTGCGATGAATGTTTTTCAACCGCTTGCACCACTCCTTCAACTTGCTGGAATTGCAATACCTCGTCGCGAAGCTGTTTATCAATAACCCGTCTGTCCGAAACCACGATAACGGAATTGAATATTTTTACATTATAAGATGATTGTAAGCTTGCGAGTTTATGAGCGAGCCAGGAAATCGTCTTGGTCTTGCCGGACCCGGCGCTGTGCCAAATAAGATAATTTTTCCCCGCGTCGTGTTCTCGCGCGTGAGCAACCATTTTTCTCACCGCATCCAACTGGTGGTAGCGCGGGAAGATAAGCATTTCTTTTTCTTTCTGCTCGCCCTCTTCATATGTCGTTACCTCAATAGAAACGAGCATAAACTCGGCGATAATCTGCAATAAACTGTCCTTCTGCAACACTTCTTCCCAAAGATACGCGCTCTTAAATCCGCTCGGGTTAACCGGGTTGCCGGCTCCGTTCTCAAACCCCTTATTAAACGGCAAAAAATAGGTGGATTTTCCGGCAAGTCGGGTGGTCATATATACGAGATCGTTATCCACCGCAAAATGCACCAGGCATCGCTTGAACATAAACAGGGGCTCTCGCCAATCGCGAGTATAGCGATATTGCTTAATCGCATGTTGAACATTCTGTCTGGTAAGATAATTTTTGAGCTCCAGTGTTGAGATCGGCAGGCCATTGATAAAAATAACGGTATCAAGCGATTTTTCGTCTTTAGTGCTGAATTTCACCTGTCGGATAAGCGAGAAAATATTATTTTTATAAAGTTGCGCGTGCTCGGGGTTAAGCGAGCTTTCTGGAGTAAA
>MHJU01000015.1 GCA_001818155.1 Candidatus Jacksonbacteria bacterium RIFCSPLOWO2_02_FULL_44_20
CGATCTATCAGCGCGGGAGAAGTATCAACAGCGATGGCAATATATTTTGGTTGACGAGTATCAGGACACAAATATTGTTCAATATGAATGGTGCCGCCTACTTTCGGAGGCGCATCGGAACTTGTTTGTTGTCGGGGACGATTATCAAAGCATTTATCGTTTTCGCGGAGCTGATGTCGGAAATATCCTCAATTTTAAGTCCCAATACAAAGACGCGCAAAAAATTCTTTTAGAGGAAAATTATCGTTCAACCGCGCCGATTTTAAGCCTTGCAAATGCCGTTATGGAGGCAAATCATAAGCAGGAGAGAAAGCGTTTATGGACCAAGCGGAATGGAGGAGATTTGCCAAAAATTGTGGAAGTGGAGGACGAGCGCGAGGAAGCGCAATTTGTGATAGATACAGTGCTGAATACCAGATGTCAAATACCAGATGTCAAAACTATTAACCTGAACAATTTTGTTGTTCTATACAGGACCAATGCGCAGTCTCGCGCGATTGAGGAGGCATTATTACATAATCGTATCCCATACAGGATTATCGGCGGCATCACGTTCTACGAACGCAAAGAGGTCAAAGATATTTTAGGCTTTCTCAAAATTCTTGCAAATCCGAACGATTCCTTAAGCGCTGGACGGATTATAAATATTCCTCCCCGGGGTATCGGGGAAAAGACGTATGAGAGATTTTGTTCTGCGCTTCCAAGTTATGACGGAGATATATTTAGAGTATGTTCAGCTATTCTGGGTGGAGCACTTCCGGAGTGCGCGCGTATGGCGCTGTTTTGTACACTCATTCATGAACTGCGTGAATTGTCCAATGATCTTACTCCTTCAGAGTGCGCTGATATGATTATTGAAAAGATCGGTTATAAAGAGTATATGGAAAGATATGATGATATGGCAAAAGAGAGGAGCGAAAACCTAGCTGAATTAAAAACAGTTGCCGGGCGATTTTCTTCTGAAAAAGGCAGGGAAGGGCTTATATCTTTTTTAGAAGAGGTTGCTCTCGCAACTCCGCTTGATGCATATTCGAGGAGCGAGAACGCGATGACTCTTATGACAGCGCATGCGGCAAAAGGGCTTGAATTTTCCACAGTTTTTATGGTTGGTATGGAGCAGGGGCTTTTTCCGCACTCATCATCAGCCTTTAATCCGGAGGAACTTGGAGAAGAGAGGCGATTGTGTTATGTCGGAATAACTCGCGCGAAAGATTCACTTTATCTCATTCACGCGCGAACAAGAAAATTGTTCGGTGAGACAAAATACGCTGAAATATCGGAATTTTTGGATGGTTTGGGAAAAGACGTGGCAAAAAGAATTTTTTTATGATCTACACTGATTTATTTTCGCCGTCTAAATTATCATCTCTGCTTTCCGCAAACCATATCTATCCCAAAAAATCTCTTGGCCAAAATTTTTTAATTGATAAAAATAATGTTGAAAAAATTATTTCATCAGCGCATCTGGATAAAAATGATACTGTTTTAGAAGTTGGCGCTGGGCTTGGAGCGCTTACATATTCGCTTGGGGAACGCGCCGGGCATGTAGTTGCTTATGAGATTGATTCAAGATTGATTCCGATTCTGAAGGAACTTGTGAAAGAGTTTCGGACTATGGAGGTGAGAAATGAGGATATACTCAAATTTCAAATATCAAATTTCAAATATCAAATTTTTGACTATAAACTCATCGGTAACCTCCCTTACTATATAACATCTCGCATATTGAGGTATTTTTTGTCGGCTGAACATAAACCGAAACGCGTTGTTGTTACTATTCAAAAAGAGATTGCGGAGCGGATTTGCGCGAAACCGCCGAATATGTCGCTTCTTTCTGCGTCTATTCAATTGCACGGGGAGCCGAAAATTGTCGCTCGCATTTCAAAAAATTGTTTTTTCCCGCGTCCGAATGTTGATTCCGCTGTTTTGGCTTTTGATGTGCGCGAGTTAAAAAATTTTGATGAAGACTCATTTTTTACTGCGATCAAGGCAGGTTTTGCGCATAAAAGAAAATTGCTTATTAGGAATCTGGAGCGCGGTCTTTCTCTGTCTAAAGAACACCTAAATAATGTTTTTTCTGCCGCAGGTATTGCTAAGAATGCGCGGGCAGAGCAACTGGGAGTGGAGGAGTGGATCAAGTTAACGCAAAATTTTTAATTTTGCAGTTTGAATTTTTATGCTATAATTCTGCTTCTAAAGTTATGCAATTAAATAATCACCACAAACTTTTTCTCTTTCTCCTTTCCATCCTCGGCTTCTCGGGTATTATGTTTGGCGTTTATCGCGTGTACGATTCTTTATACGGAACGCTTCGCCTCCCTGAAGATGAGCGAATTTCGTTTACAGAGTCGGAAAGTCAAAACGAAACAGCGCTTGTTTCATCCATTTTAGCGCTGCAAACCAAAGATACTGACGACGATGGGCTTACAGATTATGAAGAGTTGTATAGTTATGGTACCTCGCCGTATCTCAAAGACAGTGATTCCGACGGTTTTCCGGATTTGGCGGAACTCAAAGGCGGAACGGATCCGCTGTGTCATAAAGATCAGAATTGTAACCTGTCGCGTTCTTCAGATACGACCATTCTAAACGAACTGAACGCTCAACTTCCGGTATATCCTGCGGCGTTGGATTCTCCGAATGGCAATACAGGAACGTCATTAACTGCGCCGGTATCAAAGACAATGTCAGGAGTCGAACTGCGCGCGCTTCTTAAACAAAGCGGTTTTCCAGAGGAACAGCTAAACACTCTTTCTGATGAAGAGTTGGAAAAGAAGTGGGCGGAAATAAGTTTATGATCCGTATTTTTCACACTCATAATAAATTGATGCTTATTGTCAGCGCCGTCTTTTTTGTCGGCGTTTTTATTTTTGCGATATTGCGTGTTCTCGGAGTCGGCATGGTTACGATTTCCGGACCAACGACCGCATATTCAAGCGGATCATCTGTAACGGTTGATATTGCATTCACATGCGCGGCTTCAGGCGATAATGAAACGCTCATAAGTTGTTCTCCAGAGGGATGTTTTGCGGATACCGCGGATTGCGCCGGCAAAAATTCGTGTTCAAAAACATGTTCTGTAACGTTTGGCGCTGGCGAGGATACGACTCACACGATTCGTGTTACGGCGCGCGATTCAGCTCAAATGGAGGATACGGCCACGCATATTATTGACGTTGATACCGAGTGCGAGACGCGCAAAGATATTCTTTCGGACTGGGGAGAGTGCGATAGAACAACCGGGCAACAATATCGCACGGTTCGTCTTTCCTATCCAAGTTGCTCTGCAAGTCAGGTTACAGAAATGCAGGGGTGTCAGTCAAAACCTGTTCTCACCAAACCGTTTGCATATAAAAATCGTAAAATCACTCTGTTTGGCGATAATTTTTATCCGACGCAAACTGCGACGAATCCGTTGAAAAATCAAAGTTACATGGAGGTTAAAGCAGGCAGTATTCTGCTTTCTCTTCCCGGATTTTCAACATGCGCAAAGCCGGACCAGGCAAAAGACTGTTCGTTTGACGCGAACGTCTCGGAGGTGCCTGCGTGCCTTCCCGCGATTACTGTTTCCGCGGTTGTAAAACCAAAAATTTATCAGCAATCGGAGAGTGGTTGGGACAGTGGTGACAACATGGCCGCGACAAAAATAACAAGCGATCCGTTTTTCGCGCTTGCAAGCGATTACGAGAGCTCGCCGCCTCGCATTCAAACAGTCTCGCCTCTTACTCATTGGGACGCGGAGCCCATGGAAATGACAGGCGATATTCCATATCTTGCGAGTCCGTCGCCCAATTATTGCGTTGAAGATGAAATAGTGATAGGCGGTCGCGATTTCGGCTGGGAGCGGCTCGGAGGCCGTGTTTTAATCAAAGGACAAGAGGTTGGGAGGTATCTGAAGTGGAGCGATACGGAAATCATAGTAACTCCGCCCGCTGTTTCAAGCGGCGCGTGGAGTCCGTCGTGCCCCCGGCAAAATCCGTCTCTTGGCGTTGTCTCAACGATAAGCGCCGGTGTTTTGAGCGATATCGCGGTTTCATGCCCGGCGCTTCCCATGTGTTCTCGCGCCTGCCTTGTTGATTCTGTTTCTCCTCTTTCTGCGCAAAGTCCGCTCCCGGCAACCGACATAGACACTGTTAAAATTAAAAAATTTACCGATCCAACCAACAAACAATATCTCACAGATGAAGAAGCGGTGATTACCGGCGCGGGATTTTTGGACGCTCGGCACAAAGGAGAACTAGCAGACGCCGGAGCGCCTTCAAACGATTTGCGAAGCGCCGCGTATGTTGAATTTTACAGCGATGAGCTTGGGTTTCTGCCAGCGTTTTCAATCGCCGCGTGGAGCGATACGGAAATTCGCGCGTTTCCTCCGCGTATTTCGTTTGAAGAAGTTTACGGCGATAGCGGGAAAACATTTGAAACAGGAGTATCTGCTGGAGGTCTGCCTGTGCGCGTGTGTACGAGATACGGATGCAGTACGAATCTCACAGTTACAGTTAGTGGAGGTTCTTCTATTGATGATGACGATACTATACCGAACATTACCGCAATCATTCCGCCTCTTGGCGTGGAAGGGGAGATAGTGGAAATTCAAGGAAACGATTTATGCGCGGAAAACAATTGCGCTCTTCCTCTCAAGTCCGCGCGATTCGGCGTTTGGCATCTTGCGGATCCGCCTTTTGACATCACAGGCATTGCCGCGCGCGTGTTTGACATAACGCCGTTTTTTATCCGCGCCGAAGTGCCGTCATCCGCGATTTCCGGCGGCGTTATTATTGAACGGCGCGATGGCGTCGCATCCGCTTCTTTTGAATTCACAAAAGCGCCGTTTATCACGCGTATAAGTCCGCGAGAAATTGACAAGCGAGATCGGGCGAGTTTTTACGGAACAGGTTTTTACGGCGCATTTCATACCACCTATCTTCCACCAGCTGTTTTATCGGGAATCACGCCGAAAATTGAAATGTGGAGTACAGGCGGGTATATGTTTCCGGACGAAAGCCGAACTTCGCCTGACACGCGTCATCTTTACGATTATGTGCCGTTTACTTTCTTTTTACCAAATGAACGCGAGGCGATTTTGAATCACCCTGTAACATTTATTATGTCCAACTGGGACGGCGCGTTTGCGGTTGTTGATCGCCGCGAACTTCTTTCCGTGCCGCCGATTATCACTCCCGCAAACGTTACTCCGGTCAAGTGCCTAGAAACCGGCGCCACATTTGATTTTCAAAAATGCGATGTCGGCTACGACGATTACGCGACGCACGTCAAAATCACCTTCAAAACAGCGCTTTCCGTGCAGAACCCGCGCGCGTTTGCAGGGGAGAACGTGATTGACGCGATGACTATCGGAGAACCGGATACAGAAGGGAACGTCGCGGTTGCGCTGTTTATAAATACTCTTTATAATGATGTGGAAAAAGAGTTCCGCAAAGGATTTATTCCTCTCAATTTTTTTGATCCGTCGGATCCGAAGTCAGACAAAGGCGGAGTTATTGTTATTGAGCGCGTCGCGGGCGGGAAGGGAAGATTTTCGCTTGATCCCGAAACCGCGCTATCGCACGAGGAGGGCGTTGGCATTGATCGGTACGTTGTATGCAAAGACGAAACATGCTCGGAGAAAGAATTGCTTTTGCCGGGAGATCAGCCGGAAGGCGCGAAGTTTTTTGGAAGAGGGTTTAGTCATCAGGATCAGATATGGTTGAGAGCGAGCGCAGAATAATTCAAAATGTTCTTCGCTTGTGTCTCCCACTTACGACTTGTGTCTCCCACTTACGAAGGGGGGATTGAGGGGGGGGGTTATAAATAAATGACAGAGCTTTTTAACCAAAAGACACAGACTCCAAGGAGAAGAAAACTACGGAACAATAGTCCCAAAGCAGAATCAATTTTGTGGTATCGGTTAAAAGGAAAACAATTAAAGGGATATAAATTTCGTCGTCAGTATGGTATAGGGAATTATATTATTGATTTTTATGTTCCAAAAGCAAAGCTAGCTATTGAGATTGATGGTGAATCGCATATTGGTAAGCCAGTAGAAATGCGCGATAATAAAAGACAAGAGTTCATAGAATTTTTAGGAATTAGCTGTTTGCGATTTACTAATTGGGATGTTTATGAAAATATAGATGGCGTATTGGAGGAAATTATCAGTCATTTGCCTTAGAGTGCGTTGAAAAAGTATACGTCCCCTCCCATTACGAAGGGGAGGCTGGGAGGGGTTTAAAGTAGTATAAGCTATTATAAACCTCCCCCTTCCCCCTCCTTCGTAAGGAGGGGAGAACGTATGATAATGCACGATTTTTTCCATTATGAAGTGGAATGCAAAGTTTCCTTCTCTCGTTCCATAGGATACCAAGTTCCTTGATTCCCCCCTTACGAAGGGGGGATTGAGGGGGGTTTATAAAAAACTCTAACATTCTCCATCCTCCGTCAAGGAGGGGAGAACGCATAACTGCAACTTTGAACTTTTCACTTTGAACTTAAATAATGTTGCCCCATCTCTCCGTAATTAAAAATCGTCTTATATTAAAAGCCATAGTCTCGGCTCTTTTTCTGTTTTTTTTCGCTCTTCCGCTCCCCTTGCGAGCGCAATTTGGAGGCCCTTTTGATCCAGCTATTGCTTGGAATACATTGCAAACTAATCTCGGAGATACAGTCAAAAATACATCGCAAAAAATATGGGACCTTCTGAAAGAGCACTCCGGCCTTTTATGGAAGCAGACGCAGGTGTATTTTGGAACGCGGCTTGCGCAGGATGCGGCGATTTATCTTGCCTCCGGAGG
>MHJU01000016.1 GCA_001818155.1 Candidatus Jacksonbacteria bacterium RIFCSPLOWO2_02_FULL_44_20
CGTACGCTTTGGAACGGCTTCCCATTGTACTATTACGCATTCACCAGAGGACGGCTGAAACGATTATGTGTTGAGGCTGGCTTTGAAGTTCGCGAAGAGTTCTATGCGTCTCATGGCGCGCGGTCGCATTGGTGGAACGCTCGCAATCTTGTCGTGATTGGAAAGAAGTGATACGATGCGAAGAAATTTATGTCTCAATTAACTGAATTAAAAAAAAGATATTTTGCGTCAGTTCGCCGTCATACGCCTCATAACATACAGAGCAAGCCGATTATTTCTTTGAGTCATTCAGGAAAGATAGAGTTGACGCTGAATAAAAAAAATGTTCAAGAGTGGCAGTTGGAGCAATGGCTTCAGAGCTATAAAAAAGAAGCGCTTGTTTCAACTGGAGGGATTCGCGGGGCGCAGAATATATTGTTTTATTGGGATTGGCGTTTTCCGATACATCAGCTTGGTGTGGCGCTTGCAACCGTTGGCAAGGCAGAGATTTTAAAAAAACGGATTAAAAATCGTTCAATTCATAAAATTGCCGGAAGAGAAGTGCGGTACAACAGCGCGGAATATGTAGAACTCATTGCGCGCATTCAAGCTGGGTTTGGGATCCATACACATCTTTCCAAAGATGGCGGAACTATGCCGGTATGGATGGCTTCTTTTTTAATTTTTATGTTTGATTATAATGGAGGAGAATATGTAACTTCCAGTCACGCGGCAAGCAGTAAAACCGCGACCAAGGATTTAACCGAGCTTGGAAGTCAGTTTTTACCTGAAGATTCCATTGCTTTTGTCCGCGAGATTGAGGGGTTTTTGAAAAAGGCACAGCACAGCCGTTATGGGTACACTATTTGTTTGTCGCCAAAGAAAAGTCCGTATATTCATTATGATGTTGATGGCATAAAACTTTATACCGCATATTTGCGCACAACAGTAGCGCGGCCGGCAACGCTTGCGGTCATTAAAAAAGCGAGCAAAAAAGGATTTCGGATTATGTTTGAGCTTGTCGGAGGATGTATGTACAATACTGTTTCACGATTGTATGGCACGCTTGGGATTGAGGAGGTTGTTGATTGGCGACATAAAAAGGAAGATCCTTTTTTCCATGGGATTGGGAAAGTACCGCAATTTGATGTGCATGGAAAAAAGAGAAAGTTTTTTGACCTGTCTTGCGATGCCTGCCTTCCTGAAGTGGTGAAAACTATGGGGTTTGATCGGGCGCTTGTGCGAAAACCCATTGGTTATACAGTGCTGATCACCGATCCTGACGGCGATCGTTTAGTAATGGGGCAGATGGAGCCAAAGACTCGCGAGACAAAACTTCGCGATTTAGGCGTCGCAGTGATTCCGATTAACTCGTCAAAAATTTTTGCCATCTATCATCCGACACATTCGTTTTTAGCTCTTATGGATTTTAATATGCAAATGCTTAAGCGGGCTGGAGTATGGGAGAAACATCCGCGCGTGTTTATTACCACTACACCTTCTTCGCACTCATGGATTGAATGGGCGAAACAAAACGGTTTGAGTGTTGTTTTAACGCCGGTTGGATTTAAAGAACTTGCGCTTATTATTAGAAAAATAGAGAAACAGCTGACTGAAAATCCCAACAAAGAAGTGGTCGTGCAAGATATTTTTGGGGAAAAAATAAATTTAGGCAAAAGTCCGCGCTTGTTTTTTGCCGGAGAAGAGAGCGGCGGCATGATTACCGGTCCAGAAGAGCTGATAATGAGCCGCGGCGGCAGAATTGCAATTTCTATGCACGAAAAAAGCGCTGGCGAGATGTCGGTTACCGCGATTTGGTTTTCGGCGCATCTTTTTTTAGAAAAAAAATTTATTTCAGAGTATATTGAAGAGATATATGCTCAATATGGAATACAACATTGTTTTTATGTACGCGATGATATAACCTATTATAATGAAAGCGAGCTAGACCCGATTGTCTTGCAAAAAACAAAAATAGATGGGGAAATTATAAGAGATAGGATTGATTTTTTTTATGTAAGTATTGCGATGGCGAAGAGAGAGGGGATAGTCAATATTGAAAATGTGAGGAGTATTTTTGGATCAGCATTTCCTCAATTGAATTTTTCTTGCTTGCAAGATATAATTTTTGTAGGCGATGCAACATTTATTTTATTTGCAGATATGTTTATTGAGATTCGTAAATCCGGCACAGACGCAAAAATGCGCGGTTATGCTTCAGGCAATGATTTAGTTCGTGTTAAAAATTTTCTTAATTCTTTTTTACATTATAATGGTACAGTATTTTCTTTATATGCGAAGTTAATTTCCGCGAAGTTTAGAAAACAAACGCCGCATAAAACTCGTGACTTCTATAAAGCATATTTGTCAGCTGGGCTTTGAAAATAGGATTACATTGCATTTAAAATTTGCATGTTTGACAATTGCTCTGTTGTTTCTCATTAGTGGTTGCGGCGTATCTACGCCAAGCAAAGATTCGTCTCGCAATTTTTTATGGGTACTTTTACACTTTTAAGTCCTGTGTTTTCAGATGGAGAAGTAATTCCTTCTTTCTACACCTGCGACGGCTCGGACGTAAACCCGCCTCTGCTGATTTCCGGAGTTCCGGAAGCCGCGAAAAGTTTGGCGCTCATTGTTGACGATCCTGATGCGCTAAATGGAGACTTTGTTCATTGGACTCTCTGGAATATTTCTCCGTACACGCGAGAGATTGCTGAAAACACTGTGCCGCAGGGAGCAATGGAAGGTATGACTGATTTTGGAGAGATCGGTTGGGGTGGGCCGTGTCCTCCTTCAGGAACGCATAGGTACAGGTTCAAACTTTATGCGCTTGATATAACTCTTGATCTGCCCGTGTCAGCTCGCAAAAAAGAGCTTGAAGCGACAATGCGCGAGCATATTTTTGATCAAACGGTATTGGTAGGAAAATACGCGCGTTAATAATCAAAATATATGGAAAAAAATTTTAAAATCAAAAATCCCGTCGAGAGCGGCGAGAATAGTCCAGAATTTGTTGATGAGGAGACGTCGTTTGACCAAGTATGGCCATTTGACGTTGATGAGCGAACAATCGGCGAGACTGGCAGAATCACTTCACCATCGCGCGGCACATATAAGTATGGACTCAAAATAGACGCGAAAACATCCGCAGATAAACAGCCTGTAAAAAATAATACAGAGTAAAGTTATTTCAATCCCACTTTCTCCTTTACTTCAGCAAGAGTAGCCTGCGCGAGCGCGCGGGCTTTTTTTGTTCCTTCAAAAAGAACCTCCGCGACTATTTCCGGACGCGATTCAAATTCGCGCCTTTTTTCCTGAATCGGGGCGAGAGTTGCGATGATCTCCCGCGCAAGCGTCTCTTTCAATTCTTGATATTGAAGAGTTTTAGCGTTGTATGTATTTAAGAGTTCCCTATGCGTCGCATCATCTTTCGCAAACGCTTTCAAAAGCGTGAATAAGTTTGTTACCCCAGCGCCCATCGTTTCTCCCGGGGATGTGTCCGTTACAGCGGAGAGCAGTTTTTTCTTTATAGTTTCTGGCGAATCCGAAAGCGCGATATAATTTTTCTCGCCCTTGCTTTTACTCATTTTATTCATCGGTTCAGTTAAACTCATAACGCGCGGAGTTGGCGTTAATAGCAGTTCCGGTTCCGGAAATGTTTTGCCAAAAGCATTGTTGAATTTTCGCGCGATGTCGCATGTGATCTCCACGTGCTGTTTTTGATCCTCGCCTACCGGCACTGTGTCTCCTTTATAGATTAAGATGTCCGCCGCCATTAAGATCGGATATGTAAAAAGTCCAGTATTCATTGCGGCTTCCTCTCCGGAGGCGGTTTTTTCTTTGAACTGATGCATGCGCTTCAATTCCGCAATCGGCACGAGGTTTGCGAAAATCCATGAGAGATATGTGTGTTCCAGAATATGCGATTGAATGAAAATCGTTGAATGATCCGGATCAATTCCGCATGCAAGATAGTCCAGCGCCAAATTTTTTGTCCGTTCCCCGATCGCGCGGGCGTCGTAGTTTACTGTCATCGCATGCAAGTCCGCGATCATAAACCAGCACATGTATTTTCCTGAATTCTGCAGAGCCGCCCAGTTTTTTAAGGCGCCTAAGTAGTTGCCGATATGCAATTGTCCCGAGGGTTGCATCCCGGAGAGTATGGTTTTCATATTATACCTCAATCACGACCGGCAGAATCATTGGACGCCGTTCGGTTTTTTGGAAAAGATATGTGCCTATTTCGTCTCGTAGCGCGGTTTTCAAAGACGACCAATTTTCAATGCGCCCTACAGACGTATGATCTTTCACGATATCGCGCACTTTTTTGCGCGTCTCCTGCAGAAGATCCTTAGCCTCGCGCAGATACACAAATCCTCGCGAGATAATGTCCGGCGAACCGACAAGATCAAGCGTTTCGTTGTCAACTGTTACGATAATCACAAACATTCCGTCCTGGCTCATCAATTGCCTGTCTCGAAGCACTATATTTCCAACGTCCCCGATTCCAAGCCCGTCCACCATCACATAACCTGAAGGCAATTTTTTTGCGGCAACGCGCGCCCGCACAGGAATTTTGTGATTGGTAAAGCGGTTTGCAAGCGCAAGTTTCACATAAGCAGGGTTTGTGTCTTCTATAAATTCTAGAACACAGCCGTTGCTTATCACATAACTATTTTCTCGCGGCACGCCGATTGAAACCGCTGTGTCGGATTGCCGCTCAAGCATATAGCGTTCGCCGTGAATCGGAATAAAGTAGCGCGGACGCGAGAGAGCGATCATAAGTTTTTGTTCTTCCTGATACGCGTGTCCGGATGCGTGCACGCCGAAAATTTTATTGTAGACGACTTTTGCTCCGAGCCTGAAAAGCGAATTCATGAGATTCTGTACAGATCGTTCATTTCCAGGAATCGGGCTTGATGACAGTACGACAAGATCTCCATGCTTAATCTGCACGTCTCGGTGTTCGCCTTTGGACATTCTCCCGAGCGCGGAGGTTTCCTGCCCCTGCGCGCCTGTGCAGATCACAGAAATTTTATGATCCGGATAATCGCCTATCGCGCGTATTGGGATAAAAATGTCTTTCGGGAAGTTCATGTATCTCAACCGTATGGCGATTTCAAGATTTTTTTCAAGAGAATATCCGGAAACTGCGACTTTGCGTCCGTGAAGTATTGCGGCGTTGATTATTTGCTGTTGGCGCGAGAGAAGCGAAGCGAAAGTGCTTATAATAATCCGCCCGCGCGCTTGATCAAATAAACTATTGAGATTTTCGCCGATCTTTTTTTCAGATACAGCAAACCCGGGTTGCTCGGAGTTTGTAGAATCTGACAGGAGCGCAAGCACCCCTTCTCCGCCGAGCCGCGCGATTTTATGAAATTCGGTCGGTTCTTGATCAACCGGCGTGTGGTCAAATTTATAATCTCCAGTGTGAATTACGATGCCAAGCGGAGTTTTAATTCCTATACCGACAGAATCCGGTATGTTGTGGTTGACGCGGAAAAATGAGAGGTTAAAAATGCCGAGGTTCAGCTGATCGTCCGGACCAATGATTTTAATCATCACTTTTTTGTCCAGCTTAAATTCTTCAAGCCTTACGCGGATCATCTCGGCTGTAAGAGGGAGCGTAAAGATCGTCGGGAAACCAAGTTCTTTCATAAAATATGGAATTGCCCCGGTGTGATCCATGTGCCCATGGGTTATAATAAGTCCGCGAATTTTGTTTTTGTTTTTTTTGAGATACGTAATGTCAGGCACGACATAGTCAACTCCGGGCATTTCTTCGTTTGGAAACATTAGCCCCAAATCAACGACAATAATGTCGTCGCCGTATTCAAAGATAGTGCAGTTTTTTCCGACCTCTTCCAGGCCGGAGAGGGGAATGATTTTTAATTTTTTCCCCACGTACGTTGATGGTTTGATTGTTTGTTTTTGAGTAGACATATAAAAAATTTAAAATTCAAAGTTAAAATTAAAAGTAAGGAAGGGAGTTGTGGGGAAGGAATTTTTGCCCGCCCTCGCTTTCCGCCGCCGAATTTCGTGCCAACTAAGTTGGCACGCCGCTAAATTTTGTTCAAATGTTAATTTGCTTATTCTTAATAATCATTGCTCCGTAATTATCCACTACAGATTTGACCGACAAAATTTTTTCTTTAAATTCGTTAGAATTTTTTGCTAAATCATTCTTGCAATCCTCGCCCCATCTTTTAATCATCAATTTGGCAGAACCTTTTATAATCTCGTACAAATCTTCAGGAGATATAAATTTAGTTTTAAAATTGGTTGCCTTTTCAAGTTTTCTCGATTTTTCGTCTAGTACCGCATAAGACACTCCTATGTTTTTAGCTACAGAAAAAAAGTGAGTCAGTGAATTTCTTAATTTTCTAAAATCGTCTGCAACAATATGTTTTATTCTTTCTGGATTTTTTTGACACCATTCATTTTCTTGGTTTAGACAAAATCTTTCCAAAAAATCTTTCACATTATCTTGATTCATTACTCTTTTAATAATTTCTTTTTCATCAGAAATTTTGTTTTCATAAGCAATATTTAAACAAAATAATGTTTCTAAATTCGCAAACAACACTATCATTTCTGAACGGATTGGTCGATCTATCTTTAATTTTTCTGCAATAGTGGCGGGATGTTCAGAAAAAGTAAATTTAAAATCAATAGAGTTTTCTTTCAATTTACCAGCAAGCACTTCTATAAGTTTTAGCGTTTCTAAATGTTGTTTTCTTACTGATTCTAATTTTTTGTCAAAGTTTAAAAAACTTTCAATCTCTTTTTCAATTTCTTGTAAAAAGCTAACAACCGAATGTAAATCTGGAGAAATTACGACTTTATCTCCATCAAAAATAAAATGCGTGCTTTTATTTTCCATATTTGGGAAATTATCTAACCTTTGCTTTTATCGTTGTGGCCAAGTTTGCGGGTTCAACTAAAAACTTCTTAAACCCTTTGATATTCTTTTCTGTAATGCCGATTTGATATTCAATTCCTCCTCTGTGCTGATGGCTTATTGTCGGATGTTTTTTAACTTCTTTGTTCGTTAAAACCCAGTAAAGAATTTTATCTACCCAAACACCAACGAAAATAAAAGCGTCTGCTATATCTAATTTAATCTGTTGAAAATTCATCCAGTAAGGCTCGCTTGACTCAAAATCTAATGCTTTAGTTTCTAAACCGCCACGCAGTTTTGTATTGATTGCACGACAAGCTTTTACCTCAACTTTTATTATTTTTTTCCCGTTTTCAAGATAAAGATCGTAATCGCCGGAATACTTTTTATCAATTTCTTTTGATGGTTTTTTAAATCTCGCGTCAACATCAACCAAATGCTGTTGAGCCCAAATTTCACCGAATACGCGCGGTGAAATGTTATAAAGATTTAGATAAGGATTAGCATTAACATAAGCGTCTCGCAATTTTTCGTATTCTTGAAAAGTAATAATTTTTTTATCCAATAAATACATTAAACGATATTCGTATTCGTTGAATGGATAAATTGATTTCAAGCCGCTTAAACGAGCGAGTAAAGATTTTTTACTTTCTTGTGGCAGTGGTTTAATCCACTCGGCAAGTTTTTTGTCTAAATTCTTTTTGTTCATAATTATTTAAACTAAATCTAACAAAGTTGGCGCACCCAATAATTGCTCATCATTTACTAAAATTTTTCCGTCTTTTAAAATTTTGGTTCTGCCCCAGCCAGTTTCGCCGGTGCGTCTAAAATGAAGCAGTCGTGCGGCCATTATTTTACAATAAGTTGGGTCTATATCCATCGTATAGCATTTTCTTTTGCTTAATTCCGCTTGTAATAAAGTTGAGCCGGAATGGCCGAAAAAATCTACAACAATATCACCTTTATTACTGCTCGCCTCAATAATTCTTTTGGCGGATTTAAGAGGTTTTTGGGCAAAACAACCTTCTATATTTTCGTGCATCAAATAAAAAACCTGTTGTATATCGTGCCAAACATTTCCCGCTCTAATCGTTAAAGATTTACTACGCTCAAAATTTTCAGTAACTTTTCCATTAACTTCCTTATAATACCCTTTTGTTTTTTTAGGTATATCTGTATATTCGGCCTGAACATTAAAAATTGGTTCACCTTTGATGTAATAAAGTAATTCTTGCCGGATTGCCATCCAGTTTTTTTGCGTTCCATAGCCTCGCTGGTTTCTCATGGTGATAAAGTTCCTGATACGAACAGGCTTATTCCTCATCATAATTATAAAATCAGGAAGCGGCTGTAAGACATCTCTAATATCTGCGCCGAGCCAAACATAAAGAGATGAATTTTTATCAAGAATATCTATTGTGTTATCAACCCACTTTTCACTCCAGATAATATATTGTTCCAGAGGTAAATTCCCAAATTCATCATTTATATCAACATTATAGGGCGGGTCTTGAACGGCGAGAATTGCTTTTTTATTCTGCATTAATTTTTCAACATCTTCCTGTTTTGATATATCAAGACAACCAATTTTATGGCCGCTAACTGTGTCTTCCCAAATAACACCGTATTCAAAATTCGGTATTTTTTTAATCATTGTCTTGGTGTTTAATTTTTTATTTTTCAATAATTCATCAATCCTCAAAAGATCGGAAGATTCCTGAAAGTTTACTACTGGTGCCAGGAAGAGGACTCGAACCTCCACCCCAAAAATTGGGACTAGGCCCTGAACCTAGCGCGTCTGCCGGTTTCGCCATCCTGGCGTTTTACTTCGTAATTCTTACTTCAAATTTTCGTTTCGTCTTAATATACCACTCCTCCACATTATTGAAGCGATCGGCCGGGGTCGTGATCGCGGTTGTCGTAAAACCTTTAAGTTTTTTGCTTTGTAGATACGAATATGTTGGGTTGTATAGAAAAATCGCCGGCATATCTTCGGCAATAATATCCTGAAAGGCGACATATTTTCGCGCTCGCTCGCCGCGATCCGCAAGTTTGCGCGCTTCCTCAAGCAAAGCATCTACTTTTGGATTTTTGTATAGCGCCAGGTTTACCCCGCCTGACACTTCAATTTGGGATGAATGCCAGAAGGCATACGGATCAGGATCATTTCCAACATTGTTTCCGATAAGCAACGCGTCGTAGTCGCGAGGTTCAATTACGCTTTTAGCTAGTTCTTCCTTGGGTATGATAACAGGGGCAACTGTTACGCCGATTTGTTCCCATTGTTTCCTTACAAACATTAGAACAGAGTTTGTTTCAAGGCTGTCAACTGTAGTCAATCCTACTTTTAAGATATCATCGCCTTTTTGCCATGCGATTTTCTCTCCAGTTTTTATTTTTTTCCACCCGGCTTCCGCAATGAGTTTCTCCGCTTCCTCCGGGTTATAGGGATATTTTTTTACAGATGGGTTAAAGCCGAGAAAGCCTGGAAGGATGGGGCTGTCAATTATAACTCCGTTCCCTGAAAGCGCGGTTTCCACAAGTTCTGTTTTATTGATTGAGCTTGCAAGCGCTTTACGAATCCTGACATCAGAAAGTTGTTTGTTATGTTCGCTATTAAAAAAGATGGCTGAATACTGCGTAAGCGACAAGGCGGTAAGTTCTGTTTTCTTAGTTGTAACAATAGCTTGGTAAGATGACGGAACCGATCGTAATCCGTCAATGTTTTTGTTTTTTAGCGCATCAATCGCAGTTTGGCTGTCCGGATAGAATTTAATGATAATTTCATTGAGATACGGAGGTTTTTGAAAATATGTTTCGTTTCTCGCGAGCGTGTAACTTTTTATAATCCCAAGGCTGTTTGTTTTGAAGCGTTTGATTTTGAAAGGCCCTGTTCCGATCGGCGTTTTGATATTAGCTTCCGCAAACCGCATGGCTTCTATCGGAACCGTTTCCCAAATGTGTTTCGGGAGAATGCCAAATGTTAATAGTGACGGAAACGGCGCAAACGGCTGTTGCAGGGTAAAGGCAACTGTAGAGTCGTCTTTCTTTTCTATTTTCACTCCGTGGAGCGTTCCGTACAATGAGCTTCTGATCGTCTCGTTTTGTGCGGTTTCCACTGTAAATACTACATCGTCTGCTGTAAGCGGCACCAAATCGTGAAATATCGCATCGGTTCTTATTTTTACAGTGTATGTGAGTTTGTCCTCGGACACGGTTAAGCCTGTTGCAATATCCGGCACAATTTCGTCATTTTTGTTTTTGAATAGTCCGTTAAAAAGAAGATGGGTAATGTCGTTATCTATTTCGTTTGCGGAAGCAAATATCGGATTGATTGCCTTTGGGCTTCCAACCGCGCCCTCAATGTATGTTCCTCCGTTTTTTGCCAAAAAGACACTGTGGCGGTTGATCCACTTCATTCCAATGAACGCAACCGACGCAAGCGCGAGCGCCGCAAGAGTTGAGAGAACTATCTTTTCTTTATAAGTTAAGATTTTCGGAATGATTTTTATTTTTTTGTAGATATTAGAGTTCAACGAAAATGACGTTTAAGAGCGCAACACTGAAAAAAAGAACAGCTATGACGATTGTAAAAATGAATAGTGTTTTTTCAGCGCCGCGCTTTGTGCGGTATACGTTACCTTCTCCGCCGAATACGCCTGAAAGCCCGGCGCCCTTTGCTTGGAGAAGAATCGCGACAATAAGGGGAAGGCTTAAAATAATTTGTATAACGGTCAACATAAAGTTAGAATTATTGTAGCAGTGATAGTTTTTTTGGGCAAGTTTTATCTTCCAAAACTGATTTACTCTATCATAAATAAGTTTTATGTCAAGGTTGACGCGTTGCAAGGTTTCAACTACGATTGATGCGGCTTCAGTAATTAAATTTCATGCTTGAACTCACTAAAGACAATTTTGAAAAAGAAGTGCTCCAATCAAAAGTGCCTATTCTTGTTGATTTTTGGGCACCGTGGTGCGGACCGTGCAAAATTCAGGGGCCTATAATTGAAGAACTTGCAAAAGAATACGCTCTTAAACCGGTCGCAATCGCAAAGCTTAATATAGATGAAAATCAGGAACTTGCTCTGCGCTACCGCATTGTTTCCATTCCAACGCTCGCAATTTTTATTAAAGGCGAGATTAAAGAACAAATAATCGGAGTGCATGATAAGGATGCGCTCGCGGAAAAATTGGAGAAATATCTAATATGAATTTTTTTGAAACTGGACTTTCGCATCTTAATGCCGCCGCAAAAAAGATAGCGCTCGACCCATACGAAGTCGAGCGTCTTTCGTATCCGGAGCGGATTATTGAGGTTGTAATTCCAGTAACACACGACGATGGAAGCGCGCGTTTGTATCACGGCTATCGGATACAGCACAGTTCTCTGCTCGGTCCGTACAAAGGAGGAATACGGTTTCATCCAAAGGTTGATAAAGACGAGGTTAAGGCGTTAGCTTTTGCAATGACGATTAAAACCGCTACTGCAGGCATTCCATTTGGCGGAGGAAAGGGCGGGGTCATAGTGGATCCGAAATTATTGAGTGACCGGGAATTGGAACGGCTCTCTCGCGGTTATGTTCGGGCGCTATACGAATGTCTGGGGCCCTTAAAAGACGTTCCTGCGCCAGACGTGAACACGAACTCTCGCATCATGTATTGGATGGCGGACGAGTACGAGCGGATTCTCGGTTTCCCCGCTCCTGCTGTCGTTACAGGCAAGCCGATTGAACATGGAGGATCCCTTGGACGAGAGCCGGCAACAGGCGAAGGCGGATTTTACATTCTTCAGGAATTTTTAGCGCAAGAGAAGCGTGATCCGAAAACAATTAAAATCGCTGTGCAGGGCATGGGAAACGTCGGCTCGTATTTTGTACGCTCTGCACAGCGCGCCGGGTGCCGTGTTATCGCGGTGTCGGATTCAAAGGGCGGAGTATTTAATCGCGAAGGGCTGGACATTTCAGGCATTTTGCGCGCAAAAGAGGAAGAAAAGAGCCTCGTTGATTTTACCGGAGGAAAGCGTATCACAAACGATGAACTGCTCGCGCTTGATGCCGATGTTCTTGTTCCAGCCGCGCTTGAAGACGCAATCAATGACGGAAACGCCGGCGCGATTCGCGCAAAAGTGATTTTGGAACTCGCAAACGGTCCTCTTACCGGCAACGCGGACGCAATGCTCTCCGAGAAAGGTGTAACAATTATTCCCGATGTTCTTGCAAACGCAGGCGGAGTTGTCGTTTCATACTTTGAATGGTTACAAAATCAAAACAAAGAACGATGGAGCGAAGAGGCTGTGCTTGCGCAATTGAAATCAGTGATGATTAAGGCGTTTGCGGAAGTTCATAAAGTTTCAAACAATATGAAAGTGCCGCTTCGGATTGGAGCCTATATTGTTGCGTTGCGACGGCTTTCAAAGGCGGTTCAGCGCCGCGGTTAATGTATGGAGGTTATCTTTACTGCGTCAGATTATTTAATTATCGGGAAACCCGCAGGTCTTTTAGTGCATCCAACAAACCAGAGAAGCGAAGAGAAAACTCTTGTTGATTTCCTTCGCGTAGAGTACCCGGAAACCGTAAGCGTCGGCGATGATCCAAGATTGCGACCTGGTATCGTTCATAGGTTGGATCGCGATGTCTCGGGGCTGATGCTTGTTTGCAGGACGCAGAAATTTTTCAATCATATAAAAAACGAATTTGTGGAAAGGCGCGTTCTAAAGCGATACACTGCGCTCTGCAATGGGCGCATCATCAAAGATGAGGGCGATATCGCGCTTCCGCTCCACAAAGTGAAAATGCGGACGCTTGTAAAGCCTCGTGGAGATGAAAGCGGAAAAGAGGCGCATACGCACTTTGAGGTTCTTCGACGTTTCCAGCACTACACGCTTTTGGATATCACGCTTAAAACCGGCCGCGCCAACCAGATTCGCGCTCATTTTTATGGGTTGGAGCATTCCATTGTCGGAGACTCAAAATATTGCAATACGCGTTTCCGGAATCGCGCAAGCTTTACGCGATTTGTAAAATTTGATAGAGTATTTTTGCATGCGCGGTATCTTGGATTTTACGATTTTGAAGGAATGTGGCGAGAGTATGAAAGCGCGTTACCAGCCGCACTAGCCGAATTTTTAACAACACTAGCTAAAAGTTCGTGATCTCTGGTTGACAAAAGCGCTAAAAAATCTGTACAGTAGGTTTTTCTAAAATGAAAAACGGCGAGCATAAAGTGTTTATAATCTCCGGACCCTCAAGAGTCGGCAAAGAGGCGATTACAAATTCGCTTCTTCGCAAGCGGTCGCTTAACTTAAAGAAAGTAGTTACCGGAACAACGCGCGAAAGAAGGCCGTCTGAAATAGAAGGGAAACACTTTTATTTTTTTACTACAGAGGAGTTTATGGAGAAAATTAAGGATGGATATTTTCTTGAGTGGGCGATCTATGGCGCTAAATACTATGGAACTCCGATTCAAGAGATTCGCGGCATTCAGAGATCAGGAAAATACGCGCTCATGAACATAGAGGTGCATGGAGCAGGGCAAGTGGCGCGGAAACTAAGTGACGTTGTCAGAATTTTCATAAAACCCGATTCACTGCTTACGCTTCGCAAACGAATGGAGCGCGCCAAATTTACGAAACATCAAATTACCGATCGCCTTAAAACTGCGAAACGCGAACTTGCCGAGTCAAAAAAGTATGATTATATTGTAGTGAACCGTGATGGGCATCTTCGCCAAACAATTGCTGAAGTGTCAGCGATTATCAAAAAAGAAAGTGAAACTTAATCTATGGAAACTAAAGAACAAACTTCAAAACCAATTCCAAAAGACGATCGCGAACTTGTTCGCTCCGGCATGACAGTATCTGTGCATGAAAAGGTGGTTGATGTTACGCCAAAAGGCGAGCCTCGGGAGCGCATTCAGATTTTTACAGGCATGGTGCTTGCGCGAAAGCATGGGTCAGAGCCGGGCGCGAGCATTACTGTCCGTAAAGAAAGCGAAGGCGTGGGAGTTGAAAAAATTTTTCCTGTGTATAGCCCGCTTATTGTTAGGATCGTTATTCTGAAAAAGTTCAAAACTCGCCGCGCGAAACTCTACTTTTTGCGGGATTCTAAAAAACGGTTGAAAGAGATGAAATAAATGCCCTCGTGGCGGAATCGGCATACGCGACAGGTTGAGGACCTGTGCCATTTTGGCGTGTGGGTTCGAGTCCCACCGAGGGCACCAAATTTATAAAGAAAAGTTCCGGCTTTGCTAGAGAGAATATCAGTCATTCAATAAGTATTATGGACCTGCCAAAGAAAATTATAGGTTTAGTCGTAGTTTTCGGGATTATTAATCTTGTGTTGTGGGGTGTGCAGGAATTTTATCATCGTGAGGATACTAACAAGATTAAAGAAATAGAAACATACCTTGAGAACGAAAAGCTATCTATAAGCTCATTAGAGACAAAAATAATTCAATATGAACAAGAATTAGAGTATCGCGAAAGTGAGCTTAAAGGTCTTGAATCGCTTGGCTTTATTGATAAATATAACGATGAGGTTGATAACTTTAACTACTGGTTGAGCACATATAAAAGTGACCTAGATAGTTATAATGCTAAATTAACCGAATATAATACAAAGGTTGATGATGTAAATACTCTTATTGAAAAATCTGGGTCTCGTTGGTATTTAATTCCAATACCATTCGGAGGAGGAACAAAATCAAAATTACCAATTCGTTAAAAACGGTAATTAGCGTGAAAAGTAACCAAAATAGATATTCATATCACAATTTTGTGAAAATGCATTACAATGCAAATTCTCATCATCCACGGACCAAACTTAAATAAGATAGGCAAAAGAGATACTGCCCATTATGGCACAAAAACTCTTGCCGAACTTAACGATTTTGTTTCTGAACATGCGCATGCGCTCAATCCGGAAATTCAGCTTGATTTTTTTCAGTCAAATCACGAAGGTAGCCTGATTGATTATATTCAAGAGCGCTCTCTTGCCGACGGCATACTTATGAACCCAGGCGCTCTTTCACATTATAGTTACGCGCTTTCAGACGCGCTTCGCGATTTTCGCGGCAAAAAAGTTGAGGTTCATCTTTCCGACATTAAAAACCGCGAGCATTTCCGCGCGAATACTGTGACCGGAGACGCATGCGACGCGATATTTTCAGGCAAAAAAGAAGAAAGCTACAAGGAAGGATTGACCTATTTGTATCAGATGATTGCGGGCGCTTAGCTCAGTTTGGTTAGAGCGTCTCGTTTACACCGAGAAGGTCCGAGGTTCGAGCCCTCGAGCGCCCACCAAAAACATCCACTTATGGACACTAGCATAATGGAAAGTATCGCCCGCCTTATCCGCTCTTGGATTTTACGATCTACAACAGTCGCTGGAAGCGGACACCACACATCTTCGTTGTCGGCTGTTGAACTTATGACCGCATTAATGTTTGGCGGTTTTTTTCGTTTTGACCTTAATCATCCGGAGAATCCGGCAAATGATCGGCTGATTTTTTCAAAAGGCCATGCCTCGCCGCTTTTGTATGCGTTATGGGCGGCAACTGGCGCGATTGACGAAAAAGAGCTGATGACACTTCGCAAGTTCGGTAGTCGTCTGGAAGGGCATCCCGCCACATCTTTTCCTTATACTGAAGCCGCGACCGGCTCGCTCGGCCAAGGGCTTTCTATCGGAGTCGGGATGGCATTAAACGCAAAATATCTTGATAAACTGCCATACCGCACGTATGTGCTTTTGGGCGATAGCGAAATGGCGGAAGGATCGTGTTTTGAAGCAATTGCAAGCGCCGCTTATTACAATCTTGATAATTTGATCGGCATTATTGATGTAAACCGTTTAGGCCAGCGCGGGGAGACAATGTACGGGCATGATATTGACGCGTACAAAAAGCTGGTTGCGGCGTTCGGCTGGCGGACTATTGCGCTTCCCGATGGGCATGATATGAACGCAATCGCAAAAGCGTACAGAATGGCGCGGCGGACTAAAGATCGCCCGACTATGATTATCGCCCGCACTATTAAAGGCAAAGGCGTGAGTTTTTTAGAAGATAAAAACGGCTGGCACGGGAAAGCTCTTAATAACGAAGAGCTTGAAAGAGCGCTCGGGGAAATAGGAGAGGCGGACATAACATTGCGAGGCAAAATTCCAAATTCCAAGCGCCAGATTCCAAATAAATTCCAAATTTCAAATCCTAATTTTCAAATACCCGTTTATAATAAAAATACTTCAGTCGCGACACGCAAAGCTTATGGAAACGCGCTTGCGCGTATCGCGCCGCAATTTCAAAATATAGTAGTGTTGGATGCCGAGGTTTCAAATTCTACATTTTCAGAAACGTTTAAAAAGGCGTATCCGGAGCGGTTTTTTGAGATGTATGTGGCAGAGCAGAATATGGTCGGTGTTGCGCTTGGGTTATCGCGGCGCGGGAAGAAACCGTTTGTTTCCAGCTTTGCCGCGTTTTTAACGCGCGCCCATGATCAGATTCGCATGTGCCAGTACTCGGACGCAGACATCGTGTTTTGCGGTTCGCACGCCGGCGTTTCTATCGGCGAGGATGGCGCTTCCCAAATGGCGCTGGAGGATATTGCGATGTTTCGCGCGATCTCTCTAAGCGCTGTGTTATATCCCTCTGACGCCGTTTCAACCGAAAAATTAGTTGAACAGGCGGCGCATCGGCATGGCATCACTTATATCCGCACAACTAGAGCAGACACCCCGATTCTCTATGACACAACCGAGGAGTTCCGGATTGGCGGGAGCAAGGTGCTCCGTCGGAGTGATAACGACGTTGCAACGGTTGTTGCATCAGGCATCACTCTTCACGAAGCGCTCGCGGCGTATGATGAACTTCTTAAAGAAGAGATTAAAATCAGGGTGATTGACTGCTACAGCATCAAGCCGATTGACGCAAAGGTTCTTGAACAGGCGGAGCGCGAGACCAAAGCGATTATCACGGTTGAAGATCATTATCCGGAGGGCGGTTTGGGCGAGGCGGTATTGAGGGCGTTGCAAAATTGCCGGTCGCAGGTTTATACAATGGCGGTATCAAAAATGCCGCATAGCGGAACAATGAGCGAGCTTTTAGAATATGAGGAAATTTCAAAAAATGCTATTATCAAAAAAGTAAATGAGGTGTTAAAAATATGATCATGATAAAAGAAATAGGAGGAATTATTGCAGAGAGTGATGAAGAAAAGCCAATTAGCCCTGAAGAGCTCATTTGTCAATTAGAGACGCAGATTGCGGAACAGAATGCGATAATTGAGAATTTGCGTCGCAAGAACAAGGAAGACGAACTACAGAGGGAGTCTGCGACTGCTATGTCTTTGGTATCTGCAGGTGAACGGCGTAAAACCTTAAGCAGTGTGAACAGGAGAACAGAAACTGCGCTAGATCAAACCCGCAGAAAAATCACAGAGTATTCAGGAGAATTTTTTAAAACACTGCGCGATCTTGGCGTAGCAGAAGGCCGTTTATATCAAATTGAAGAAAGACGAGCCGCAATGGCTTTGGCGATACTTGATGCATATCAAGTCCATGTTAAGAGTACAGCCCCATTACACCGCGCTCTTATGGACAGTTTAAAATTTATAATAAAAAGTTCCGGGCTCTCTATTATTAATCCTCAATATAATTCTAAATTTGATTACGAACTACATAGTTGTAATAGAAATAACGATGATCCAGGGAAAGATTTTAATGGAGTAAAGATAGATAGGTGCCTACACTGCGGAATAAAAGAATCCAATGAATTAGACGAAGAACCGGTTATTTTTAAAAAAGCCGAGGTTGTACTGCAGGAAGAATAAAAAATAGACTAATTTTTATGCCCGCAAAAATTTTCCTTGACAGCAGTGATCCGAAAGAAACGCGCGAGATTCAAAATATCATCGGATTTCTTGACGGACAAACAACGAACCCGACAAATTTCGCCAAAAGTCCGTCTGTGCAAGAGCGGATACGCAACGGAGAGAAGTTTACAAAAGATGAAGTTTACGCGCGTTATAAAAAGACTGTGCAGAGCATTTCTTCGCTCATTCCGCATGGATCTGTTTCTATTGAAGTGCATGCCGATCTTGATACTACAAGCGACGAGATGATACAAGAAGCTCGCGAGATGTTTTCATGGATTCCAAACGCCCATATTAAACTGCCGATTACAAGCGCCGGACTCGGGGCGGCAGAGGTATTATCATCTGAAGGCGTTCGGCTCAATATGACGCTCTGTTTTTCGCAAACGCAGGCGGCGGCGGTGCATGCGGCAACAAAAGGCGCGCCTCTAGGAAACGTGTTTATCTCGCCTTTTATCGGGCGT
>MHJU01000017.1 GCA_001818155.1 Candidatus Jacksonbacteria bacterium RIFCSPLOWO2_02_FULL_44_20
AAAGCGATAATCACGCAATGGTCTGGGTAATTTTTAACACATAACTCACGATCGTCCATGAAATACCAATGATCACCAAACCTATCAAACCGGCAACGATAGTTTTCTTTGCTTTCTCAACTTTCTCGTCATCTCCGGCTGAAGCCATCCATAAAGCGCCGCCGTACATCGTAACAATCACTCCCGCAACTCCCAAAAACCCAAGCGCGATGTTCAAAAGTTCCCGGATTTGGTCACGGATGTCGGAGGCGGCGTCGCCAAGTTTATCAGCCGGAACTTCACCTTGGCCAAAATCGTTCTGGCAAAGCCCGCTCTCTTGAATATCGCACACAAGTCCGGTTGCGCATCGGTCGCTTTCCGGGATAGACGTTCCGAGCGTTCCAATGTCCTGGTCTTTATTAAGACGCGCGAGTTCGTCAATGCACGCCACGCCGTTTACCGCGGCAACGCATATATTATTGTCCGTTTTACAGGTAAACTGCAATACGGATGTTTCGTCTTCACAGTGGATGCCGGTACCACACCAAGTGCCGATAGCGACAAACTGTTTTGGCACAACGCACCGGTTGGAAACGCACTGAAGCGCCACATTTTGATCAGGACCGTTCCATGGCGTAATAGTCATAGAGCCACAGTCTAACTGCTCCTGACAGGATTGGCCTATTGTTCCAGAGATTGCAAGGGCAGAGGTTGGAATAAGTAACAGAGCGAAAAACGCGGTAATAATAGATAAATAATGTTTCATAGATTTATCAAACTTTCATGAACTTTATAATTTAATCCATGGAAGTTAAATGATTTTTTTACGACACCTGTTCCGCGACTTTAAGGACGTAACTGACGATTGTCCACGCGACTCCGATGATGACAATGCCGATCATGCCGGCGACAATGGTTTTCTTTGCTTTGCCGACTTTTTCATCATCTCCGAACGCGGTCATCCATGTAAAGCCGCCGTATAAGGTTACAATCACACCCGCGACTCCGAGAAAACCAAGCGCGATGTTTATGAGATTTCTGATCTGGTCGCGGATGTCTTGTGATGCTTCACCTAAACTCCCGGCTGGGACAGCTCCCTGGCCAATATCATTGACGCATGTCCCTTGTGTCTGATCGCAGAGCAATCCAATATCGCATCGTTCTGTTGAATCAAGTAGTAAATAATGTTCACCAAGCAGAAAAAAACGATTCAATGTTTGGCTTGTATTCAAACATTGAACATTTGCCACAGAGCCAACGCAGTGTTGATCGCTCCCGCAAGTAAAATCAAATTCAGCTGTGGTTCCGGTTTCGCATTGACGATCAGAACCTGTGCCAGTTGTGCAAGTTGTGCCAATCGCTCGATTAATCGATTGTGGCACACATGCATTTTCTTCGCACTCTAAAGGAGTGGTGGAACCATTTAAATTCAAAACCGCGCATTGAGATGTTTGCGAACACCCACCGCCAGTTAATGTTATATTCGTTGTTACATCAGAACGATTGACAGTGACCGCAGGTGAGTTAGATGTGGCGTCTGTAGCACTAATTGTGAAACTAGCACTCGCGGTTTGGTTACTAGTTAAACTTGTTTTAAAGTATACAATGTTCCCTTCTTTTGCAATTTGTGTGACTGTAGAAAATGCGCCCTCTCCAGATGGTGTGGTGGAAAAGGTAATTGGAGTCGTTGCGGTGCCGTTATCTGTGGTAGCTTGTAGAATAATATCCACTCTATTCCCAACTTGTTTAGTGATTGCCATTGGTCCAAACTCCACTATTTTCAAACCATTTGTAAGCGTTACCGCTCCAGCCACATTCGGCGCAAGCGCGACAATCCCAAAAAGAGCAAACGCCGCCACGAGAAAAAATACTTTTTTGATAGAACGCATATAATGAATGTTGAATCAAAGTTCATGGGTCATGAGGGCTTTATCGCGCCGCATGAATCATGAGATGATTCGGTTATTTATTTTCTAACTCTCTTAATCGTTTATGAAAAATACGATCTACTATAATCGCCGCAATTATCTCTGCAAAAAATATAATCAATAAGATAGTTTTAAGCATTCTCTTTCTCTTTCTGCTTCATTTGGATAATACTCTTCACAGCGGAACTATACGCCCATAATCCAAAAGCAAGCAAAAGTATGTAGAATAATAATAGAGATGTCTCTATATTAAAAGTCATATAGAAAATTGTAATAACCAAATGCCATTACGAAAAAACCACCAAGCCCCAAATAAACCTGCGATAAAAAGCCATACTGGAATATTCAAAGATGGAACAAAAAATCCGACAATAACTGAACCGACTAAAATTTTACCAAGATCAATGAATAAATCTGATAATCCTTTAACTTGTATTTTTGTTCTTAATTGAAGCATATTGCTTAACTTCCCACCACTCGCCCCGTATGCAGAATAAACGACGTAACAGTCCACGCAACCGCGATCGCAACCGCGCCCACTGCGGCCCAAAGCATTGTGTCGCGACCCTTTTTTACTTTATCGTCGCTCCCCATTGATGTCAGCCATTCAAACGCGCCGTATACTATCATCACAATCACAACGATACCAAGAAAACCGAAGATCACATTCAGCGCGATGCGGATATTAGAGCGGAGATCGGTTACTGGCTTGCCATAAGGGCAACCGTCTTTTACTTCTTGACAAGGAACAACGTCGGAGCCGTACAAACATCCTTCATAATAGATGATATTCCCATTTGAGTCATATACAGGCACAGCTACATCTCCTGGCGCGCAATTCGGTTTAGTTTGCGCTTTCGTGAAAAGAGGAATTACAGTGAAAAAAGCTAAAAACAGAAAATATGCGATCCCGATCTTGCTTGTTAAATGATAAGCCATGCTTCAAAAACTTCTCCACAACGCGCCACCATTATACCACTACAGTAAAATAACGGTCAACTTTCACGGCGTTCCGATGTTAAGGGAGCCGGCCAGGCGATCAATGACAAAGGCGAGAATAGCGTAAGCGCCGAAGAGAAGCGCGATTCCGATGATTGTCCAAAGCATATTGTCGCGGTTTTTTTTGACCGCCTCCGGATTGCCCCGGGAAGCGATGAGCCCGACTCCGGCGATGACGAAATTCAAAAGCGCAAAAATGCCGACGGTTCCAAGAAACGCTTTGATGACGCGGGCGTAAATTTCCAAAGGGCTTCCGGCGCCTATGGGATCAGAAATTTTAATTGGAACGGCAAGGGCGGCAAGCGGCAGAAACAACGCCCAGACTGATATAATTTTAATGACTGTTTTCGCGCGCGATGAATAAGTCATAAGCATAAAATTATACTGACAATTCATTTCCTACAGGAATTGAATCCGCAGGCGAAGTTCCTTTATTTTTATACGGATTTTCGCTTTCTTTCACCTCGCCGCAACAGAAATTGGTAGTATTGACAAAGCCGCAAAATGACGGATCCGGAAGGCAATCTATAAATTTTGTGTTATACACCGGATCACCTGTCTGCTCTGCATTTCTCTTCTTCTCAAGCTCTGTCTTATTAAAATTATCTACATTTTCTTTAGTTCTTTTGCAGTCATAACCGCTAAATTTATCTGGATACGTGCCTTTCAAATACTGGCAGGTCGTTGTGTAGGTCGTGTCCGTGCCACATTCCCCTTTCATGCATATCTGATCAACGCCACACGGCGTGCCGTCGCCGCGGCTAAAACACTGCTGTTGAGACGCAGGAAGCCCTGCTATCGCTCCCTCCGCGCATAGCCAGTTCCACGGATTTGCAAACAGCACTCCTCCTCGCTCGTCAGGGCCTTTTATCGCATTAAGTGGCTGGTTTGATGGAGTGGTAAGAATGTACACCGTAACGTTGATTACATGCCACGCTATGAGAACAAAAAGTAGCCCGAAAAGCGCGCCTTTCATCTCATTTTTTCCATGCTCAACTTTTTCGCTTTTCCCTCGCGCGATGATCAATTCAAACGCGCCCCATATAAAAACAAAAAAAATCGTCGCGCCAAGAAAGTATAACACGAATTCAAACCCTCTGCTAATAACGTCCACAATGTCGCAAAAGCCGCAGTTTCCGCTCTCGGCGCAGGCGGGCAATAATGCTGGTTGGGCAGATGCGAGAGAAGGGATGAAAAGAATGAGTAGGACAATGATAAAATACATGCAAAATCAAAATTTCAAATCACCGCAGTGTAGCTGTAACCTTCTGCGCGCCGGAGGCAAGAGCGTCTTCAAGAGATTGTTTGCCGTTCACAACTGAAGCAATCATTTGAATCAGCGCATCTTCCGCATCTGGCGCGGATTTGCCAAAATACCACACGCGCGCCTGCGGAGCTTGGGAGGCAAACACGGAGAGTTCAGGATCGGTAATTTTTATCGCTTGTTCTTTTAACGGCGAAATTTTGCCGGCTGTTGACTGCAAAACAAGCAAATTCTCCGGCTGGGAAAGAAAGTTCAAGAAATGCCATGCTTCGTTTTGATGCTTTGATTTTTTTGAAACCGCTTCAACCCAATAATTGGCGATTGTGGCGCTCCCGAGCGCTCCGACCGGCACAGGCAAAGGCGCGACTCCGAAATTCACACGGGAAGCGCGGATTTCTGGCAGGTTGTAGGAATATCCGAACATATAAGCAATCCGTCCCTGCTTAAATGCTTCAAGCGCGTGTTCCTGGGATTCGTTCCATGTGTACACTTTTTTCACCGGATCTGCAAAATCGGTGTAAAAACGAAGCGCTTCAAGCCCGATGTTGTACTTGTCCTCTTCGCGGATACTGTTATGGAATGTTGCAAACCCGCGTTCTTCATCAATCATAGTAACGCCTGTTTGAAGCATGAGAGCAGAAAGAATATCGGTAGGACGAATAAGATTGACCGCTGTCCCAAAAGCCGCGCCTGCCTCTACAATCTCGCCGTCTTCGTTCACCTGCGCGATTTTCATCACGTCCTCCTGAAATCTCTGCCACGTCTGCGGAGGATCGTAAATATCATTTTTTTCAAGAATGCTGATGTTGTAATAAAGCCCGAGCGTATCTACGGAAAGGGGCACTGCCATTAATGACTCTTTTACCGCTACAGAAGAAGGCGCGTCCGGGCCTGCGCTCTCAATCTTTCGGAGAACGTCGTCTTTCACAAAAGAGTAGTAATTCCGCTTTATATCGCGCGCATTTATTATCGCCGCGCGATCGGTTACAACCTCTTTGATTGTGGGCTCCAATTCTCCTGGTTTTGGATCTTGTAAAATGGCGCGCTTGATTTCCACGCTCTCGGGCGCAGGCGCGATACTCTCTTCATAAAGCCCGACCCAGTCGTGAGGAATTGAAAATATGTCGGGCCCGCGATCCTCGGCAAGGGCTGTCAGCATCTCATGCTCATATTCTTCAAAACGCAAATTGCGGAAACGGACTTTGATAGTAGGATTTGCCTTTTCGTATTTTTCAATGAGCGTCTTCATATCAAAGGAATTATTCCACACCTGCCAGTATTCCAAAGTAACCGGTTCAATTGATTCAATCGGAATACGCTTGCGGCAACCAAAACCAAAAGACATGAGCATTGTAAAAATAATAATTATCTTGATAACAAAAGAATTGGGGGAAAACATAGTGATGAAAACTCAAAATTTAAATTTGTTTGATAAAATCTAAAAAGTCTTTTCCTATCTCTTTGTCGCGTAATCCCAAGTGCACATTTGCCTTAAGCCATCCAAGTCTGTTGCCGCAGTCAAAGCGGAGCCCTGGAAATTTATACGCGTACACCGGCGTTTCTTTTATAGAATCCCTAAGCGCGTGGGAAAAACGGATTTCGCCGTCTTCTGCCGGAGTTTGCGCTAAAAGCGCGGCTATTACATGAGGAGTTGCGATATACATGCCGACAATGCCTAAGTTTGACGGCGCTAAAGAACGTTTTGGTTTTTCAATAATATGGGAAACTTTGTATACATTTTGCTCTATCGGAACTCCGGCGATGACGCCGTAGCGCTCAAGCGCCTCGCCTTCCAACTCCTGCACCGCCAAAATCGGAGCGCGATACTTTTCATGGAGCGAAAGCATGTGTTTCAAGGTCGGTTCACTGTGGAAAATAAGATCATCGCCCCACATTACGACACACGATTCATCGGGCGTTAAAAAATGCCGCGCGCGCAAAATCGCGTCTCCGTCGCCTAAAGGAGCCGGCTGGCGGATAAAATAAAAACGCGCCATTTCCCTGATGGAGCGCAGTTCGCAGTTAATTTCATGTCTGCCTTTTTGTTCAAGCCTGTATTCCAGTTCAAAGTGCGCGTCAAAATAATCTTCAACAGCTTTTTTATGCGCCGATGTAACGAAAATAATGTCAGTTATCCCGCTTTTCACAGCCTCCTCAACAATATAATGAATGACCGGCTTATCCAAAAGCGGAAACATTTCTTTTGGAATTGACTTAGCCGCCGGGAGAAACCTCGTTCCCATGCCGGCAACCGGAATAATCGCTTTCGTAATCATATCGTAAAAACTTTGTCCTGTTTTAAAGTGTACGGATAAACAAAATGGGTGTCAATGATTTTTGGCTTTTTGATACTCCCCCATCGGATATTTCACGCGATTTGCGGCAGAGTGGTCGTTCAGCGCAAAAAGAAATGCAAGTTTTGCGTACATAAGTCCGGTTCTCGTAAAGCCGTAGGTTTCAAATCTGCGGGGAGATACAACAAGCCGCCTGTAAAGCATCCGAAATCTGTGCTCCTCGGCAATGCGGCGGATGAGTTCAATATCCTCAAAACGAAATCTGGGATCAAAACCGCCGCTTTCGCGAAACACATCAGCAAAAACTATAAGAGAACCTGCGCCTGCCGGAGAAAAATACTGGGCAATAAACAATACAAAATTGAAACACGCATAAAAAAAAGCAAGCCGAGCTGAAGGAAAACGAGGAAAATAAAGAGGACATGCGATATCAAGCCCGCGGCGCAAAAACTCGCCAAGCGATTTTTCAAGAAAATCCGGCTTCAGACGAGTGTCTGCGTCCAGAAAAAAAAGAATTCTTCCTCGCGCTTCTTTTGCGCCAAAATTGCGCTGAAGAGCAACAGAGGGCTCTATGCAAAACAAACGAACGTTTGGAAATTGTCTGACAATCTCGCAAGTTTTGTCGCGAGAACCGCCGTCAACGACAATCACCTCGCGCGGACACATTGTTTGCGCGGCTATATCAGTAAGAAGGCTCGCGATGTAGCGCTCTTCGTTTAAGGTTGGAATTATAATAGAAACAGACGGCATCATGTCATTATCTTTTTTGAATTTATAAGAGGAATGATTATTACCGCGAGGATCGCGCCGACAAAATCGCCGAAAAGATCAAGTAAAGTATTTTCATATCCTCCGATGTCGGCTGTCGGGAAAATTGCAATAGTAATAAATTCAACCATCTCGTTTATGGCTCCAATGCCAAGCCCGGCAAGCGCAATGACTAATAGAATAATCGCGGAATTACGCGCGCCGTCCGGAACGCGAGAAGCGATTATATGATATATAAGAGCTGTCGCAAAGCCAAATCCGATTGCGTGGACAATTTGATCGTAGCGGATAATCGGAAGCGAACTTGCGACTGGAAAAATTACGCGATCATAAAGCGCGGATCCGCCGACAATGACATTGCTTCCAGCTAAATGCAGAAATGCCCACGCTGTAAGGCCGGAGAGAATGACTGGAGGATAGCGAACTTTTTTGTTTGTCGCAAGAACAAGAATCGTGAACCCGATAATCATCCCTAAGTGAGCCATAAGCTCGTAGTTTGTCGGCGTGAAATACGCAAAACCAAAACCAATGAGAATAAGTACGATGAGGATGAGAAATGGTGCTTGAGCGCGGGAGAGTGGCATGTGGGTAAAAAATTAAAAACGAGTATTCTTTAATATGTTATCAACAGTCACTGACTCAAATCTTGCTTCAGGATAGATTCTAGTAAACTGCGCGGGAGCAGAAGTAACGTCTTTCCATTTGCACTCAAAGGCGGAAATACTGGCGCCGCTTTTTTCTATCACGTCAATCTCAAGCCCGGTGCGTGATCTCCAAAACATAATTTCGGAAGAGAAAATTTCAAGAGAACCCTTTTTCATGCGCTCGCTGACAAAAAAATTTTCAAAAATCGCTCCCCGGTCGGTGCGCGTTTCCATTGGAGATATGATATCCACGAGAGCATTGCGCACACCCATATCAAGAAAATAAACTTTGAATCCTTTTTTAATTTCATTGCGAGGATTGTTTGAAAAAGAATATATCCGTTTTATGATGAAAGACTGCTCAAGCAATGTTAGGTAGCGGTTGACAGTTGCTCGTGTCACGCTAAGCCCCTGCGCCAATTCATTTACGGACACTATCGCACCCACTTGAAGAGCGAGCATTTTGAGCAAATCCTCAAATGTCTTTGGGTTGCGAATCGTTTCAAAAACAAAAATATCTTTGTAGAGATAGTTCGTGGCGATATTTTTTATAACAAACAATTTTTCTTCCACTGTTTCCGCGGCGACGACAGCCGGGTAGGAGCCAAACTGCATAAGAGGCAAAAGGTCATGCCGCTCTAAACAAGGGTAGGCTGAAGTTATTTCATGCAATGAAAGCGGCAATAGGGTAAACTCGTACGCCCGTCCCGTCATCGGCTCTTTGATTTTGTTGGCGAGATCAAACGACGACGATCCTGTTGCGACAATCTGAACTTCCGGATAGGTGTCGTGATAGGCCTTTAGAATACTGCCAATATCTTGAATAGTCTGCGCCTCATCAAACACGACAATTTTTTTGTTCCGTGTAAGCGATAGGAGTTGATCCGGATGCCCAAACGCAAAATGCGCTCGTACGTCGGCAAGTTGGCAGTCGTAATACTCCGCAACAGAACCGTAGGAATCAATAATTTTTTTGGCAAGCGTTGTTTTCCCGGACTGTCTTGGACCTAAAATGACCACCATGCGGTCATTAAAAAGGACCGAGGCAATGCGATGTTCAAGGTCTCGTTGAAATATCTTCATGTTTACAGTATAGCAAATTGCTACTAAACAAGCAATTTGTAAAAACACTCAAAAAACTGGTTTTTATAAGGGTTTTCTGCGGTAATTTTTTTAAGGAATTGTTGGGCTAGTGAAGAATGTAACCAGCGCGGAAAGGACGATTTTCATAACCGGTAAAATTTGAGTTGTTGTGAGAGCAACACCAACGATCGTTAGCCAAAAAATTCTTTTCTGCAATTTCTCATTTTTTTCATCAAGATTAATGATGGTCTCTCGCAACTTATTTAATGTACGTCTGGTCAGTTCATCAGAGGCAAGGTTGCCACCACGAAAATCAAGTTCATTTATCATGTACATCAAGTGCTCATCCGTATCGTCTTGTAATTTGGGGTGAAAATTACTCATCCAGACAATTTTTTGGTCGATTACTCTCCATTTTCAAATCTTCTCCTGCGTTGATCAAGCGTTTCACCATCGTACATCCAATAAAGCGCTCCTGAAACTCGGCAATCATATCCGAGAATTTTTTGCGCGGAAAGCGCAAGACTTGTTCTTTCTCCATTAAACTCAACCCACCTATTATCTAAAACTTTTGCTTTCTTACTTTCATCGCGCTTAAAGACAAGCTCCGCTCCAATAGGAATATCAACCATCTTAAAGTTAAATGCTGCTCGTCTTTCTTTGGCACGACTTAAGGCTTTCTGGTCTTCTTGCGATTCCGTATAAACTTGTCGCGGAGTGACATCTTTTATCGCCTTCGCGCGCAAAGCGGCCGCCACCGACTCAGGCGACACTTCAAAAAATTCACGTTCGCTACTTACTCGCCATTGATCAAAAATTTCAAAAAGCCACTCTTCAACATCTTTACTATTAGGAACTGTACAGGCATAAAAACATTCAAACGGCAATGGCACCTGAGTCCTGTACAATGTCCGCATCCGTTGTTCAAGATTCTTTGTTTTGCCTATCTTCACATAGCCGGGCATCGCTTCGTTTATGAGAATGTAGATAATTTCATTCATATTTCTCTATTTTTTTATTACTTCAAAAAAGTAGCCCTTCTTTTTGAAAATTTGGCGGAAGGGGTGGGATTCGAACCCACGTCCCGATTGCTCGGAAACGGCTTTTCGAGAGCCGCGCCTTCAACCGCTCGGCCACCCTTCCATTTCAATGAAAAACATACCGCTAAAGCATTAAAAAATCAACGCTCCACGCGCAAAGTTCCCTCCCAAAAATCCTTGCCGTTTAAGTTTATAATCTCTTTTTTGTCAGTCATAAACAAAGAGAGGCGATATGTATGCGCGGCAAGAAGAGCGCGATCGGTTTTGAGAGTGAAACGAAAGACAGCAGTCTCGCCGGGGAGGATCGCGTCTTTTTTCGGATCCAAAGATACAGAGGCGGTTTCTATATCCAGCCAATCAGAAGCATCGTAAAACGGGCTTGCGCCGCCTTCGCTAGTTGAAACTTTCAAACCGGTTTTTCGCCTGATCCATGGTTTTGATCCATCGTTTTTAATCCGCACTTCAACTTTAACAGGCGTTTTCCCTTGTTTAATTTTTGACGGAATCGTGTGCGAGACGATGCGCGCCTTGTAATCCGGTTCTTTTACAAAAACTCGCGTCTGATACAGCCCGCCTTTTACTTCAGAGCCGTCTTTTGTATACAATTGAAAAGTCAGGGTCGCGTCTCCTTTAGTTTCTAAAATTAAAGGCACGGCAAAGGTATGCGCGACGTCTTTGGGCACTATGTCGTTATTCTCTTTCCGAGTTTGCGTTTCTTTGATAAGCAGATACACATCGCCTTTTCCCCACTGCGCATCGCTTTTATTCTTAAAACGAACGGGAACAACAAAACTCGCTCCGGAAATGACTGATTGCGGAGATTCAGCGTTCACCCATAATGCGCGCGGAGTTGTCGCGACAACAGGTAGAGTTATAGGAACGATCTTACCGTTTCGCTCATATGATCCGGTTGCAATCGTCTCTCCTATCTTATGAAGCGCAATAACCTCCGTAGAAACTTCAACTACATCTGAAAGTTTTTGCTCGCCAAAAAGCGCGATAAAATCCTGAACGCTTGCGATTGGCCGCAGAATGCCGCGCGATACGATGTAAAACACTCCTTCGCGCGACTTGATGAATTTTCCCTCATTGATTTTTTGCGGCGTTCCGGCGTAATATCGCGCGAGCTCCTCGCGAGTAATGTCGCCCGGCGCGAGGTTCGGATAATTTAACGCCGTGATCTCGGAATGCACCGGGTACTTAAATCCGTTTTGAATAAAATAAAACTCGCCATTTGTCGCTTTCACTAGCGCTCCTTGCGGATAGACCTCGTCTTTTGTAATTTGAACCGCGGGCGGATACGAAGAGAGTTCATTTGAATTTACGGTTTCCACTTCTTCAGGATTAAATCCGAGAAGGCGGAATGTTTCATCGCCATCAATTTTTCTTTTGCGGCCGTTAACGAGAAGGTACCGTTCACCAGTTTCATCCTGCACAAGAGAATAGTTTGAAAATTTAATTTCATGGCCGTCCGGATATTCTTCTAAAACTGCGCCTGAAATCGTTATCGCGTCCCGGCTGTCTCGCTCCGAGAAAAATACAGAGGAAGAGCCGTACCGCCGTTTCGCGCCTCCGTCAATCAGCCAATACGAATTCCCGTCAGTCAAAACCGAGCCGTCCGGATACAAAAGCGATCCCCAGTACTGGTCCCAGAGTTTTGCGAAAAAATAGTTGCCGCCGATGTTATTGCCGGCGCCTCCGCGATACGGCGTATAATTATACAAGTTTGCGGTTGCCTGATTTACAGGCGTGATCGTAAAACCGTCTTGTGTCTTGAATATCTGCCCTTTCGCCCGGATACCGCCTCTGCCTGCTTTGCGGATATAATCATTTTGGACACTGGCAAGAGCCTCAACCTGACGCGCAAACCCCTTGTATTTTTGAATTTTCGGATCTTTAATATTGCATCCGTCGCATACTCCAAACCCGGCGGCAAAATCAAGGGCTTTTTGAAGTTTCACAGGATCTTTATGATAACTACATCCGCGCACCAGGCATTGCTCATGATCAAGTTTTGTTAAAATAAACTTCGGGCTGATGCCGTTTACTTGCGCGGCGGTATGTATAATTTCAGCCGCGTTTTTTAGAACTCCGTCAACTGTATCGGAATAATTTTTGAGCGCGCTCTCATGTTTCTCTAAAAATGACTGTATCGCGCTTAGCGACATTGAATCTTTGTCTTTGAGCTCAAAATCGGTGATGATGTTGTCGGGATTGAATGTAAAGGCGCGCGCGGAAAATACCGGAACAAAAATTAAAAAAAGAAAAAATACTATAAATCGTTTCATAAAAAATAATCTCAAAACCTCATCACTTCTCTCACTGTCTCCTTCTTCACTCCTCCGATTGCGTATAAAATTCCTCCGTATAAAACTAATGAAAGCGGGAGGGCGATGAAAAGCGAAGCGTTGTGGAACACCCCGTTTGCGGGGCGGATAAAGTAGAGAGCGCCTGCCATTAGTATAGCAGAGATGATGGACTTCACCAACACGGAAACGCGCGGGACAAAATGAGTTTTTTTCCATACGACAACAAACGCCGCGGAAAACATGACTACCTCTCCTAATGCGGTGAGCCATGCGGCGGCAAAGTAGGAATAGCGCGGAATAAGCGCGATGTTAAGAACGATCATAAAGGCCGCCAAAATCGCGTAGTATTTTATCATTGTTTTTTGCGAGGAAACTGTGATAACTGTATGGGCAAAAATGGAGCCGATAAACATCATATACACTCCGATCATTAAAATAGAGAGCACCGGCGCTGACGGAAGAAACTCGCTTCCGCCCAAAAGAAGCACGATTGATTTTGCAAGAACCGGGGTGCCAAAAATGAGAGGCGCGCTCATAATAGCAAGCGCGTCAAACCCGCTTTGCATGTGAAAACGAAATGCCTCCTTACTTCCGCGTCCGTACGCGTCGTTCAAAATGGGAAAGAGAAGCCCCATAAATACGAGCGGCAAAGTAACGAGCGTTTCTATAATTCTATAAGGCATGCCGTAAATGCCGACCTCGTAATCGGACACGTACCACGAAAGGATAATTGAATCTGCCTTAAAGTAGAGAAGATGAAACCAGATGCACACGGCAACCGGCCATGTGCGCGAGAGCACGCCTATAATGTATGAGGCGTCAACGCGCCATGTGAAGTCAATATATTTTCGCGCCAAAAGCCATGAGAGAAAAAATTGAGCGCAATTGCCGGCGACAACAGTGATGGTGAGCGGCACAAGCCCGACCTGAAAGCGCATCATGAGGATTGTCGCAAGAAGAAGAACGCCTCGTCCGATGATCTCGGAGAGGGCAGAGCGGGAGGAGACAAGATGTTTTTGAAAAACCGTCTGAAAAATCTGCGAAAGCCAGATAAATATATTGGAAAACGACATCAAAAATATCCCGAGCCGTATCGCGGATTCGTACGGAGCGACGAGCGCAACCGCCGCCATGATAAGAAGATACATCGCGTTTAAGTACATCCTGAACATGAAATGCTGGCTTAGAACGTGATTTGATTCGCGCTTCGGGTGCGAAATGTCGTTTAAGACGATTAAGTATAGCCCAAGGTCGCCGATAATGCCTGAAAGCTGAACTATCGTGAGGATAATGTGAAACTTGCCGTACTCGGAGGGTCCGAGGTATCGGAAAAGAAGCGTTGAGGCAAAGAGAGCAAGCACAGTGCCGACTGCCTTTCCGATAAATTGAATGAGCGTGTTGTGGGCAAGCGCGCGCGTGGTGGACATAAGTTTTGCAAAGAATCATAGGATAAAAGCGCAGAGTTCGCAACTTTTGTCCGATGTGGTATCATGCATGGCTGTAGAATAAAATGAGTATAAAATTATATTTCTGTTTGACAGTTCGCTAGTTAACAAGTGAATTTTCAGACGGAATTGTTCAACTATGTCAAAAGCGTTAATTCTAGCAATCGTTTTTGTGGCGATCGCCGTTATACTGAACGCCGGGTATCAATACCGAAAACCTGCCGAGAATAAAAAAACCGCCGACTCTTCCGTCTTCCAAAGCGCAAACGGCAAAGCATATAACGCGGGATTGAAAATCTTTGATTTCCCTTATGTGAATTCCAAAGGGAACAGGGAAAACATAACGAACGCGGTTTGGTATCCAACAGAAGAAAAAGCAAAGCCGTACACGTATGAGACGTCGCAATCCTACAAGGGCTCGGTTGCCTTTAATGCGGCGACGATTGCAAAAGGCGGTCCGTATCCGCTCGTTATTTACGTCCATGGCGGTTTTGCAAGCGGATATTCCGCCGCGTATTTTGGAGAGCATCTTGCCCGCGCCGGCTACATCGTTGCCGCTCCTGATTTTATTGACACATTGCCTCCGTCCTACACCGAGCCGATCGCGTTTTCAACGATTAAGGGAGGCAAAGAGTCGTCTATGACGGAGGTGTTCGCGGCGGCAAAACAGTGGATTGCGGATATGAACAATGATCGCGAGTTTTTTCTCGCGTACTTGGCGGAGCATCGGCTGAATCATTTCTCGTTCGTGATTGACAAAATGATTGAAGAGAACAGAAAAAGCGGCGCGTTGTTTTATGGGGCAATCAATGAAAGCGCGATCGGCGCGTTTGGACATTCTGAAGGCGGCATCACGGTTCTTGGAAAAATCGGAGCGCATCCGACGAGCGCGTTTCGGGACAGCCGCGTGAAAGCCGCGTTAATTTTTTCAGCTCCAGCCGCGCCGTTTGAACAGACGCTGAACCAGATAGCGGTTCCGATTATGGTAATGGTCGGCGACGACGACCGCGCCGCGCTGGGACCCGACCTCCCGCGCCGCATCATTTATAATGAAGCCAGCACGCCAAAATACCACATAGTGGTAAAAGACGCGGACCACTTCACCTTCGGCAATCCTTCGCGGTTGTCTGTTTTCAAAGGCGGCGGCAAAAAAACCGAAAGCATAAAACGCTACGGCACGGCGTTTTTTAACGTTTATTTAAAAAATGACGCGGCGTCGGAAAACGCGCTTCAAAAAACCGACCCGGCGTGGGCCTACTATATTAAAGAAGAAAAACTCGGGGATATAAAAGAATGGGGCGTTGAGCCGGAACAGCCAAGCGCAAACGAACCGCCTCTTGGCATCGGCGGCGGCGAAGCGCGCAACTCAATCCGCGAGCGCATCATGAAAAGGATACTGGAAAAATTTAAGAGATGAATTTTGCCGATATACGTTTTGACACGAGCGCCGCGGCTGTGATAAAAGAAGGATGAAAAACCGTTTTATAATCACTTCGATGTTGACAACCCATTTTATGCGATCTAGGATGAGATTGAGATAAAAATTTTATGACTATCATTACAGCGCAAAAAATTAAAAACCAGGTGAAAACAGAACTGGTTGAAGAACTCATCAAACCGCTTCTTCTACATCTCCTCTATGATGCAAAAGATGATGAAGGAGAATATCGCCCTGAATTTGTTGAAGATGTCTTGCACGCCTTATATGAACCTAGATTAGGAAAATATAGCGCAAAAGAGCTGAATCAACTGATTGGCTGATATGTACACACTTTCCCCGACGAGGAGATATGTCGATGCGGCAAAAAAATTCAACGAAAAAACAAAAGAAAAACTGAAGGCACAACACGAACTACTCGCAGAAAATCCTTTTCACCCATCACTGCGTACAAAACCGCTCAAAGGAAAGTTAAGAGGAATATTTTCTTTCCGTATTGGGAGAGACCGAAGAGGACTTTTTGCGATTAACACGCAAGACAAAATCATAGAACTGTTGCGCCTTGATTGGAGAAGTAGGATTTACCAGTGATATTAACTCGTTCTTTTCTCGCAAAACCCATATATCTGCGACAAAGGACGAGATTTTTATTTCTTCACATGACCTCGTTGTCCCTCCCGCAAAAACCAACCTATCTACCGTTCCGCGATACAACCGATTTTTACGGGCTCTTTCAAAAGATACATGAGCACACTGATATGTGCTTTCTTTTTGAATCCCTCGGGGACGAAAGCGCGCTCTCGCGATATTCTATTATAGGATTTTCGCCGGAACATATTCTGCGAGCCAGCGGAAATACTTTGACGACAGACCGAGAGACAACAAAAGTCGCAAACGCATATCACGCCCTTCGCGAAATAACGCCGCAAAATGTTCTCTCGCGCGCGTATTGCGGAGGGCTTGTCGGATACTTGGGATACGACGCGGTAAACTACTCTGAACCCGCGCTTAAAATCCGCTCTCATCCGTCATTCCCGACGCTTATTTTTGGCGCCTACACCGACGGGCTTGTTTCTGATAAAATGACCGGCGAAATTTTTTATTTTTTCTATACTAAAAATCGGCTACAGTTTATAAAACGCATCTCCAGACTCGGACTCAAAAAAACTCGCGTTCGTATCCGCAGTCTTGGAGATACTCTCACAAAAGAAGCGCACAAAAAACTTGTTCTAGCGGTGAAAGAAGAGATCGTCTCCGGCAATACCTTTCAGTGTGAAATCGGATTCAAGACAGAATATGAAATCCGCGGCTCTCCACTTCCCATCTATACGGCTCTTCGGGAGGTGAACCCATCGCCATACATGTTTTATCTGAAATACGATGACGTCGCTCTCCTTGGCGCAAGTCCGGAACTCCTTTTTAGATTGGGTGATCGGGAAATGGAAACGTTTCCGCTTGCCGGCACAATTCGCCGCGGCAAAAACGCGAAGCAGGACATCGCGCTCGCTCGCATTCTCTTAAATGACCAAAAAGAAATCGCGGAACACAATATGTTGGTTGATCTCCACAGAAACGATCTTGGCCGCGTTGCCGAGTTTGGCACAGTGAAAGTGCGGCGCTTGATGGACATCAAAAAATTCAGCCACGTTCAGCATATTTCAAGCGAAATCGCTGGCATTATGAGACGCGGCGAGGACATGTTCTCCGGACTTGCGGCGAACTTTCCCGCAGGCACGCTCTCCGGCGCGCCTAAGTTTGAATCCATGAAAATTATTGATCGGCTGGAAAACGCGCCGCGCGGGCCTTACGGAGGCGCTGTCGGGCACTTTGGCTTTAACGGCAATTGCACGTTTACAATTCCTATACGATCTTTTTTTGTCTCGGGCTCGTATGGGTATACGCAAAATGCGAGCGGAATCGTGCATGATTCGTCTCCGGAGCAAGAGTATGAAGAAGTGAAACGGAAAGGAGAGGCTATGAATAAAGTATTAAATGAATTCAAAACTTAATATGAAAATTCTCATTTTAGACAATTACGACTCTTTCACATACAACCTGTATCAGTATGTCGGCGAAATTTTGGCGGAACGCGGTTCGGTATTCGCGCTTGAGGTAAAACGAAACGACGAAACGACGCTTGAAGCAATTAAACGCGCGCGTTACGACCGAATCATTATTTCCCCAGGACCAGGCGACCCGGCAGATAAAAAATACTTTGGCGTGTGCGCCGATGTGTTGCTTGAACTTCCAAAAACAACCCGCATTTTGGGAGTGTGTCTTGGAATGCAGGGCATGGCGCACTATTACGGAGGAAAAATCGTCCCGGCGCGCGTTCCTATGCACGGCAAAACTAGCGTGATAACACACGACGGAAAAGGCCTGTTCAGAGGGCTTCCAGATCGCCTTCTAGTAATGCGGTATCATTCGCTTGTCGTTCAACCATCCTCGCTCCCGAAAGACTTTGAAATCACAGCGCGGACGATCCACTCTAATAAAAAAACAGAGCCGGAAATTATGGGGCTCCGTCATAAAAAATTATTACTGGAAGGCATTCAGTTTCACCCCGAATCGTTTGCGAGCGAAGGAGGAAAGCAGATGCTGAAAAATTTTTTGACAAATAAAAAATAGAGCCATTTAAGCTCTATGTATGTATGCCGCTTTTCATACTACCGATACCCGCGCCCGCGGTGGAAAAAATCGTAGATATAAACGGTTTTTGTTTCGGTGTTCACGGTATATGCGATGCGATACGGATGCATTTTATAGCGGTATCCAATCAGCGGCTTTTCAAGTTTCTTGATTTTTATATAGGGTGTAAAAGGATTTTGACGGAATGCTTCAACAACCTTTTCAAAATCTCTGCGTACCTGAATTGGATATTTCAATAATGTTTTTTTAACTGCTTGGTGTATCTTAATGGTGTACATATTTGATTATCAATCACTCATCTTTAAATAACTCTTGTTTCACACTATCCCAATCTTCAAAATCAGATTCACTGCTTTCTTGTACCAACTTTTCTAACCGTTCCCCAATATAGATATCTTCCAGCTCGTCCATAAGTTCCTCATAGATGTTTGGTTTCAGGACAACGCCAACTGTTCGATTACGGCTTAACACCAACGTAGGCTCTGCGTCGTCAAGCTCTTCAAAAATCTGACGCGCCTTCCGTTGAAGGTCGCTAATAGAAACCATTCTTGGTATAGTTCTAATACTCATATTATAAAGATCGGCTATGCAAAGACCTCTCCCAAGTATCTGCACGGTTGATCATATTTTTCTTCATATTAAACTATACATTTAAATATGTCAAAATTTCTAAAAAAACTAACGGCGCGCCAAAATTTAACCCAAAAAGAGGCGACGATGCTTATGCGCGAGCTTGTGTCAGAAAAATTATCTGATGTTTCAAAATCCGCGCTCCTTACCGCTCTTGCTATGAAAGGCGAAACCATTGAAGAAATTACCGGAACGGCAGAAGCGATGCGGAAGCTCTCGGTTAAAATTCATGTGAAAAATCCTCTGCTTGACACCTGCGGCACGGGCGGCTCTGGTTTACAACGCCTTAATGTATCCACCGCATCCGCGTTTATCCTTGCCGCTTGCGGAGTGCGCGTGGCAAAACACGGCAACCGAGCGGCTTCCGGGAGAGTCGGGAGTTTTGATGTCTTAGAATCGCTCGGCGCAAAAATAGAGCTAAATCCAAAGCAAGTAGCGCAAACAATTAAACAAACCGGCCTTGGTTTTATATTTGCGCCTTTGTATCACCCTGCAATGAAAAACATAATGCCGGTCCGAAAAGAGCTTGGCATAAAAACTATTTTTAACATCCTCGGGCCCCTGACAAATCCGGCCGGAGCGAGGTGTCAGGTGCTTGGAGTATCGGAAAAGCGGCTTGGGCCGATGATGATTTCGGTTCTGAAAAAATTGGGAGCGGTGCGAGCGCTCGTAGTTTATGGAGAAGACGGCTTGGACGAAATAACCATAACCGCGCCAACAAAAATTTGGGAACTCAAGAACAAAGCCATTCGTTTCTACTCCATTACCCCGGAACAGTTCGGCATAAAACGCGCGCCCTTTTCAAAAATTAAAGGCGACGATGCCACATACAATGCGCGCGCGATCAGCGGCGTATTTGACGGAAATATCATTGACGCGCGGCGCGACATCATTCTCTTAAACGCCGCGGCGGGCTTGTATGTATACGGCGCGGTCGTGTCAATTAAAAAAGGCCTTGCCCTCGCGCGCGAAGCGGTTTCATCAGGAAAAGCGAGAAGCAAACTTGCAGAATATATCATAACAAGCAATGCGGTATGAACATACTAAACGCGATCGTCGCGAATAAAAAAAAAGAAATCGCCAAACGAAAAAAAATGCGTCCGCTTGCGTCTTTTGTTAAAACTCTTGGTGCCAGCGACCGAAATTTTCATCGCGCGCTCAAGAAGGGAAGAAACGACGCCAACCCGCGCCTTATCGCTGAAATCAAAAATGCTTCGCCTTCAGAAGGCATTCTGCGTCCTTGTCTTGAAACAGACTTCCCCGAAATAGTCGCGGTCTATAACCGTTACGCATCCGCAATTTCTGTAGTTACCGATGAACGCTTTTTCCAAGGACATCTTGAATGGATAAAAAAAATCCGCGCTCTCACCAATCTCCCGATTCTCTGCAAAGATTTTATTATTGACGAATACCAAATTTACGAGGCAAGGAACTACGGCGCAGACTCAATTTTACTCATCGCGTCTCCGCACTGCGTGGATGAAAAAAAACTCACCGAGTTTGTAAAAATCGCCGGCTCTTTGGGCATGAGCTCGCTTGTAGAAATTCATAATGAAAAAGAAATAAAAACAGCCCTTAATGCTGGGGCTGAAATTATCGGAATCAATAATCGCAATCTGGAAACATTTGACGTATCTTTAGAAATCACGCTCGCGCTCGCTCCGCTCGTGCCTCCGGAGTGCGTAATTGTGAGCGAGAGCGGCTTCAAGACGAGCGAGGAGATAAAAAAAATGCACGGGTTAGCGGATGCCGTGCTTATTGGAACAACGTTTATGAAAGCAAAAAATATCGCTTCGGCATGCGCTAAGTTATTCCATTGTTAATTGGGATTATAGAGCAACCGAACTAATTCCCGCACAAAACATTCCCGCGCGTGTTTGGAGATTAAAAGACGCACTATGCTGTCGTGGCCGTCAGACGTCCACTCGTCGCTTTTCTCGCTCAACCACTGGCATCCCCACTTCACCATACTTCCGTATTCCGGAATTTTTTTCTGCTCTTCCGGCTCAATGTGCCGAGCAGTGTCTTCTAAATACTGATCCAAAATTTCCTTTGATAAACCACCATGGAGTGTTGGCTCAAGATCAATATCGCAATCTTGCCGCAAACGCGCTATGACGCACATCGCACGAGCGGTGCTGACCCCATATTCCCATGAAAATATTTCTGCCGCGCTGATGACATTTTGCGCGCGTTCCTCTTTTAATAAAGACTTATCTTCAAAATAAGGATCCATCAATATCTTCTGCATAACCTCGGCCGGAGAACCTTCTTTACTGTCACTTAACGCGCTACTTGCCAACTTTCCCGACTGATCCGTCATCGTTTTTAGTGCAAGATGGGCAAGGTGGGTCATTAGTTCAAATCTGCCGCCTTCTTTGCCAACCGCCGCCTGATTATAGCAGATCCTTTTTTTATCCATATCAATGCCGCACATCTCTTTTAGAGGCACCTGCATAAATTCATATTCACTCTCTACTTGGTGAAGCGCGTCCGTTAAGTCAAAAATTTTTTCTTTACCCTTAAAAATCAACGCGCGAACGCGATATTTCTCTGGAACCGTTAATTCCATTAAAGAGTGCGCGCCGTCTATGGCATATTCTTTTATCGTGTGCGTCTTTTCATGCCCTCCCAAGACACCTTCCAAGATGCGCATGAGTTTTATCCTCCTTGAATTTTTATCAACACACCGACAAGCAAGAGCGCCACGACATTGATGATTTTAATCATTGGGTTGATGGCGGGGCCTGCGGTGTCTTTATAGGGATCCCCGACCGTATCGCCTGTAACCGCGGCCTGATGCGCTGGAGATTTTTTACCCCCATAATTCCCGGCTTCAATAAATTTTTTTGCGTTATCCCACGCGGCTCCGCCTGAAGTCATAGAAATTCCGACAAATAGTCCTGTGATAATACAGCCGATGAGCAATCCCCCAAGCGCTTGCGGCCCTAAAATTACACCTACTAAAATTGGCGCAACAACTGGAATAAGAGCCGGAAGTATCATCTGCTTTAATGCGCCGCTTGTAACAATGTCAACCGCTCGGCTGTAGTCCGGTTTTGATGTTCCATCCATAATGCCCGCAATCTCGCGGAATTGCCGGCGCACTTCGTCCACCACGAGCCCCGCGACTTTGCCAACCGCTTCCATTGCGTAAGCTCCAAAAAGGTACGGCAAGAGTCCGCCTATAAAAAGACCAACGATGACTTTCGGAGAGTCAAGAGAAAAATCAAGAGAAACTCCACTGCTCTTGAATTCCTCAACATACGCGGCAAACAAGACGAGTGTTGCAAGCGCGGCAGAGCCGATTGCGTATCCTTTGGTAATAGCTTTGGTTGTGTTTCCTACCGCGTCCAATGGATCAGTAACTGCTCGCACATTCTCGGGAAGTCCTGCCATCTCGGCAATGCCGCCAGCGTTATCTGTGATAGGGCCATAAGCGTCAATCGCAACAATAATTCCTGTTAAAGAAAGCATCGCCACTGCCGCAATCGCAATGCCATAAAGCCCGGCAAGCGAATACGCTCCTAAAATTCCGGCGCAAATAACGATAATCGGAAGCGCGGTTGACTTCATACCGACGGCTAATCCCGCAATAACGTTTGTGCCGTGCCCTGATTCCGACGCTTTTGCGATTTGCTGAACTGGTTTATGTTTGGTTGATGTGTAGTACTCGGTAATACATACGAGAAGGCCGGTAACGGCTAAACCGATGATGGCCGAGAAAAATACCCTCCCGCCTTGTATGATATAAAAAAAATCAATACTTGTATCAAAAAAAACTTCTCCTAACCAAAAAAATCCAACTACAGACAATACACCACTCACGATCAATCCTTTATAGATCGCCCCCATAATAGATTGTCTTTTGCCTAGTTTAATAAAAAAGGTTGCGATGATTGAACTGACAATGCCAATACTTCCCAAAAAAAGCGGATACAAAATAAACTCTGACTCGCCAGGAAATAGCAAACTGCCCAAAAGCATCGCCGCTACAATCGTAACCGCGTAGGTCTCAAACAAATCCGCGGCCATGCCGGCGCAATCCCCCACATTGTCTCCAACGTTGTCGGCAATCACCGCCGGGTTTCGCGGATCGTCCTCTGGAATGCCAGCCTCAACTTTGCCGACCAAATCCGCGCCAACATCCGCGGCTTTTGTAAAAATTCCGCCGCCTAAACGCGCAAACACTGAAATCAAACTTGCGCCAAAACCAAGACCGATAAGAGCGTGTACATCACTTGTTAAGGCGTAAAATCCAGCAACTCCCAAAAGAGCTAAACTGACAACCAATAATCCGGTAACGGTTCCGCCTTTCAGAGCAACGTCCAGCGCCTCGCGTAAGCCTGTTTTTGCGGCTTCTGCCGTGCGCACGTTTGCTTTCACTGAAATCAGCATGCCGATCACGCCGGACGCGCCCGACAACACCGCGCCGACCAAAAATCCAAGCGCGGTTTTCACGCCCAAAAAAATGAGAAGAAGCGCAAATACCGCTATGCCGATAAACGCAATGGTCTGATATTGGCGTTTCAAATACGCCTTTGCGCCAGTTTCAATTGCGCACGCAATCAGAACCATTTTCCCATCGCCCTTTGGTTTGGCGAGAACTTTTTTGATGAGCCAGATGGAGTACAGAATGCCGATGGCACCGGCTATAAAAGGTATGAGTATTAGCGGCATAATAGTTGTCTTTGATATGCCGCACGCATTTTACGCACACGGAATATCGTCTATTAGTTTTTTCTCTTTTAAGAAATACCGATCTTCTCTTTTAAAAAAGCAATCACTTTTCTTCGGACAAGCATTTCATGCACATTGTCTATCAACGCTCTTGGATTTATGCGGTTCTCTGCATCTTTTACTGATCTAAACTGGCGCAAAAAAAGATCTGCCTCATCTTTAATCTCCTCTTCAGTAACCTCAATTTTCTCTTGTTCAGCAACGTTATGAATAATCGCATCTAACTGAACTCTCCGCATGGCCGATTCTTTTGATTCGCCGGGGTTTTCTAAAAGCTCTTCGGCAATATCTGAAAACTTGCTCGCTTTTACGATTTTTTCAAACATCTCGGCTGATTGTCGCGCGTTCTCTCTCTCTTCCTCTTCCAGACGAATGTTCTCTGAAATGTGAATTTTCAGTTTCTTTTCAACGCGAATCTCGGAAAGCAAAGGCAGAGTTACTGTCGGAGCAAATACGGATTCTGCGGAGTATTCAACAGATTTACCCATTTTAAGCTGTATAGGAGTGATTTTCGGCGGGAGGGCCGGATGCAGATCGCGCTCTTGCAGGATTTTAAGATAAGAATCGTGTACGATTGAAGGAAACGCCTCTGTAAGAATTTCTTCTTCGCCAATTCTCTGTTTGATAATTTCGTACGGCGCTTTGCCGCGGCGGAATCCCGGAACAGACAGTTTCGCTCCAATCCTGTTCAATGCTTTTTGTATATTCTTTTCGCATTCTTCAAACGGCACTGTTACGGTGAAGATAATTTTTGACTCGCGAGGTTGTGTGGTAGCGTAGGTCATTGGGAAACATTCTCTGTATCATCGCCCGGCTCGTCATCCGAGATCTCAATAACCGCGTTTGTTTCACTCTGAACAATGTCAATCTTCCAAAGAGTAAGTTTCGCCGCAAGGCGCACGTTCTGGCCGCCTTTTCCGATGGCAAGAGACTGCTGTTCCGCCTTCACAGTGACCTTTGCGCGACGCTCATCTCTGTCAAGAATTTCAACGCTATCAACCTTTGCTGGGGAAAGCGCCGAGGCGATAAACTTTTCATCGTTCGCGCTCCACTCAATAATATCAATCTTCTCTCCGTGGAGCTCGTCAATCACAGCGTTTACGCGCGCCCCGCGCTGACCGACGCATGATCCGATCGGATCAATGTTCTCTTCGTTCGCCACTACAGCTATTTTTGAGCGAGACCCGGCCTCGCGCGCGACGGCTTTGATTTCCACAGTTCCGCTTTCAAGCTCCGGCACTTCAAGCTCAAACAATTTAGAAACGAGATCTCTGTGCGTGCGCGACACGATCACCTCCGGCCCTTTCGGCGTCATCTCAACTCTCGCGATTACGAGTTTCAGGCGCCCTCCGATCCGATACTCATCGCCCGCCATTTGCTCTCTGTATGGAAGTATGGCGTTCACCCGGCCGATATCAATTATCACCACCGATCCCTCAACCCGTTGCACAACGCCGCTTACCATCTCTCCTTCCCGATTTTTATAAGTGTTAAAGACAATGGAACGCTCTGCTTCCCGTATTCTCTGAATAATAACCTGTTTTGCGGTTTGCGCCGCCATGCGGCCAAAGTCCCCGGGAACTTCAAGCTCCTCCTTATACTCATCTCCGACTTTAATATCAGGATATATTTTTTTCGCGTCTGAAATCGTGATCTGCGTTCGGGGATTGAATTTCAAAAGAACTTTTCCCTCTTCAATAAGTTTATCGTCGTCGTTCAAATCAACACCGTCCGCATTAAATTTTTCGTCATCGTGATCATGAAATTCCGGCATATATAACGCGGCTTTTTTCTTTTGACGGGCGAGTTTCAGGGCCTCTTCTTTAATGCGCGCCGACACATTTTCTAGAACCAGTTTCATGTCAAACACCCGGAAATTGCCGGTTTGCGCATCCAGTGTAACGTGGATATTTTGCAGTTTATCCGCAAAATCCTTGCGATATGCCGCCGCGAGCGCGAGTTCAACTGTGGAAACAACGGATTCTTCAGGAATCTGTTTTTCCTCGCAAATTTGTTTAATCACTGTATAAAGGTCCGGGGACATAGAAAATTCAAAGTTCAAAATGCAAAATTGTTGCCGAACCTCGCTTTTGAACTATTTTTACAAAAATGACTAGCCAGCTTTCGCTACTAGTCATCAGAAAAACTACGACTAGCCCAAGTATAGCAGAGGTTGAAAAAGATGACAAGAGGAGTATACTGATGAAATGTTCAAGTATATTCTTCAACGTTTTATATTAGACATCCTCTATTTCCCCCTATGGTGGTACACGCGGGGATTTACGCGGACTATTAAATTTGCGTTAAGATCAGTCGCGGACGCGGAGCGGCAGATCGCGCTTGGGATTTGGCTCAAGGCAATGTTCAAGCCGATGTTTCAGGATTACACATGGGAAGGGCGCATGGTAAGTTTTTTCATGCGAATCATGCTTTTGATTTTTAAGATTGTGATGTTTGGAGCATGGGTTATAGGCGCGATTCTTATAATTATCGCATGGACAGGGCTTCCGATTATCGCAGTGTGGCTCTTGTGGCTCGCATTTCGCATATGATCTCATACCTCAAAGGCATTCTAATCGCCAAAACTTCTGACACCGGAACTGTGCTAATAAACGACGCGATCGGATACGATGTGCGTATGAATCCAGTAGAACTCTCCGGGCTTATTATGCAAACACCTCTCGCTCTTCATTGCTATCATCATATTACAGATCGCTCGCAAGAACTATACGGATTTTTATCGCCCCAGACAAAAGAAATTTTTATTTTACTTATTGAAAACGTCGCCGGCATCGGACCGCGCTCCGCGTTAAAAATTATCGCAAAAATTAACTCGGAGACTTTGAATAAAGCGCTCGCAACCGGAAACGCAAACGCGCTTTCAGAGATTGGTATCGGGCAAAAAACAGCGGAAAAAATCATCGCCGGACTCAAGGGAAAAGTTAATACTGTGGCATCAGCATCAGATAGCGTAAAAATCGTCCCTCCCGTCATGCGCGAAACGCTAGACGCGCTTGTGTCACTTGGATATTCAAAATCAGAAAGCGAACATGCGCTTCAGCAAATTGAGGCAGGAACCAAAAAAACGGAAATACTTATAAAAGAGGCTTTGCATTTGCTGTAAATTTATGTCCTTCACTCCAACACCGCACTCGGAACTCCTCCAAAGCCCATTATGGGGACAAGTGCAAACATCGGCTGGACGCCGTGTTTTTTATGTTAAAAATTGTTTAATCATAAAACACGCGCTCCCGTTTGGGAAAAGTTTGTTGTACTCGCCGCGGCCGATTATTACTGACGAGAAAAAATTGAATGAACTCGCGCATAAGATCGCGGCAATCGCAAAACAAGAAAAGGCGATATTCTGGAAAATAGATGGGATACCAAAATTACGAATTACTAATTACAAATTACTAAACTCTTCTACGCTCCAATATCCCGAGACATTTATTCTTGACTTGTCTAAAACGGAAGATGAACTCTTAAAAAACATGAAACCCAAAACGCGCTACAACATCGGACTTGCGCGGAAAAAAAATATAACAATCAGGTGGTCGCAAAACTCTAGAGACATCCCGCTCTTTTATAAATTACTTGATGAAACCGCGAATAGACAAAAAATCGCAATCCACAAAATGCAACATTATAAAAATATCCTCTCAATCTTTGCGAAAAAAAACGCGGCGGCTCTAGGCATTGCCTACTATGAAGACAAGCCAGTCGCCGCAAATCTTGTAACGTTTTACGGCGATGCCGCCACGTACCTCCATGGCGGAACCGAGCATTCACACCGCAACCTCATGGCGCCGTATCTTCTACAATGGGAAACGATACAAGAAGCCAAACAGCGCGGACTGCGCTTTTACGACTTAGGCGGAGTTGCGGTACACGGCGGCAAAATTAAAGAATGGGCGGGCATTACACGATTCAAAGAAGGATTCGGCGGCACGCTTACCGACATGGGCGAAACGTATGATGTGGTGTTTAATCGCGCGTGGTATGCGCTTTACAAATACTGCATCAGATTAAAGCGGATTAAATTCATGCATATGAAACAATGGATAGCATTGATCAATTACATAGGACAATTAAGACTCTATAGCACCATCGATATATTCATTATAATATGTTCACAATACCAATTGCTCTTGGGTTCAAACATAATCAAGTATGGGCTTTTTGGGCGCATCTGACGATGGTTGTCTTCACAACAATGGTATGGTTTCAATTTTCACAGATCAAAGTACCGTACATAATAATAATCATTTTGGAAATACTGTCATATCCTCTAACGCCCCGCGCAAGCAATCCTCAAATGATAAATTTTTATAAACAGTCACCATGATTTTTCAAAATCGCGCCGACGCTGGCGAACAGCTTGGGCAAAAACTGAAACACCTTAAAGGTGATAAAAATCTGCTTGTTTTAGGTCTGCCGCGAGGAGGCGTTGTTACAGCGGCAGAAATCGCAAGATTCCTCAACGCCCCGCTTGAGGTGATTATCTGCCGCAAAATCGGCGCGCCAGGGAATGAAGAGTTTGCGATCGGCGCGATATCGGAAAATGGGGGCGAGTTTTTAAATCAAGATGTGATCACGGCGTACGGCATTTCGCAAAATTATATTGATGCAACAATCGCGCGCGAAACAAAAAAAATCGCCGCGTATCAAAACACATTTCGCGGCAGCGGGAAATCGCCTAACATTAAAAACAAAACCGTCGTCATCGCAGACGACGGAGCCGCGACTGGCTACACTATAAAAGCCGCAATTGACGCGGCGCGAAAACAGAATCCGGAAAAAATAATAATCGCGCTTCCAGTTGCTCCGCTGGATACCGCGCGTGAACTCCACGCCCTTACCGATGAAATCGTAATTTTAGAAACTCCGCCGCATTTTCAAGCAGTAGGGCAATTCTACGCCGAATTTACCCAAGTGGAGACAGAAGCAGTCAAGGCACTGCTTCTGGAGAGCCAAAAACAAAAACCCCATTGAATAAAGCATCGGGGCTTTTTAAGTCAATACCAATCCCTTACTCCACCTTGCTCAAAAGCCCCAACTCCCGCACGCGGCGGAACATGCGGGCGTAAAAAATGGAGGCGAGAATAAGATAGACGAGGTTTAACACGAGCGCCCACCAAAAATGAAGCGCGGAGAAACCGCTTCCGGCAAACACGCCGCGCATGCCCTCAAACACGTGTGTCGCGGGAATACTCCACGCTATGAACTGTAAAAATGAAGGCAAGATCGCAAGCGGATAAAATACCGCGGAGATCGGTTGCAATAAAAATCCAAGCGAAAACGCGAGTATCTGGGTTTCAGTGCCGTAGCGGAAAATAATCGCGGAAATAAAAATGCCGGCCGCAATTCCGAACAAAAACAGGTTCGCGATAAACGGTATGAGAGAAAATCCGAGCGTAAAAAGATTGAAGTGATAGAGCAAACCAGCAAGCGCGGAGATGTATCCGATGATAACGAATGTTTTCAGAACACCGACAGCGATGCCCCCCAAAAGATACTCCCAAACTGTAAGCGGAGAGACGAAAAGATTAATGATATTGCGCGACCAAATGTCTTCCAAAAATGCAATCGTAACATCATGCTGTGACGTTATAAACACGCCCCACAAAATCACGCCGCCAAGAAGAAAGGAGGCGACGCCAGGCGCGTTCAACGCTGTTCTTTCTAAAAATTGGCTCACAAATCCCCATAAGATAAGCTCCATCGTTGGCCAATAAAACACGTCCATCACCCGCGGGAGCGAGCGCTTTGAGTGGTACCAGTAGTGTAAAATTATCGCGTTAATACGGTGGAGTTTCATGGTTTTTAGGATATATCACAATCGGCAGATGAACAAACAAAAATGCCTTAAAAATTAGACAGCGCTTGTGCCGCTTTGCCGATTATACACCGCCTGAAAATAATAGAACACCCACTGATTTGCCGATTTTCGCCCTTTGAAAAACAGGAGAGGCACGTCTGGAAACTCGGCGCACAAATCGCCAATAACGCGGGCGATAAAGGCGCCTTGGTAAAACTCGTTTTTTTCGGAAACAAAATCAGTGTACGATCCTTCAAACACAACGACGCGGTGAGGAAACTTTGCCATCTCCTGCAATTTTGCGCGAAACACATCAAGGTGCCCAAGCTCATGGAGAAAATTCTCGCGCGTCTTTCGTTCAACAATCGCAACGATCGCATCGCCAATGCAAAGCGCGTAATCGCCTGATTGAAGCGGCGCGCGTCTTGTCTCTATCGCGCCAAACTGATACGGATACCGCTCGTTTGAGTCAATGAGCACTGTGTACTCGGCTCGTTTGGTTTTAGGAATATACGCGCCGCGCCGTTCGGCAATACTGGACGATTGGGTAATCCAAAACACCTGCGTGTAAAATGTGCCCGGATATTTTTTATATTCTCTTTGAAGAAAAATAAACCACGAGCGTTTATTTTTTGGACGGTTAAGAATAACCGTAAGCCGTTTTCCGTAACGGCGAATGGAAAATATGGCGCATTCATCAACTGGTTTGACTTTCGGAACCGTTTTTGATCCAACTATACCCTCAAACTTGCAAAAGACATTTTTTCCAGGGCCGGGCCATTTCTCCGCTGTACGCAAAAAAACAAAACTCCCGTGCTTTTCCTCAATAAAAAGCGAGAAGGGATATTTTTTATCGTCATTGCTTTTATAAATGCGCCAGCGTAAGGGCAAGTTATGGGTAGGCATAAAGATAAAAGCGACTGCTTTACTTAACTAAATACTATTCCTTATTTATAACCACCCGCACCTCCAGAATTCTATCCACCCGAAACACGCGTGTGTCGCGGCGGGTATGGCAGTAGGCTTCAGTGCCGATGTAAGATTTTCCCATGTATTCCATTTCTCCCACAGTTTTGGGCGTGATAACGCGGCGGGATTTTTCATCCTGCGCTTTGAGGTAGGTTATTTCAAGGTCGCGATTTTCGGCGATGGCGCGTTCAATGAGCTTCACTTTGTCTTTAAGCGACAATGCTTTTTCAGATTTGGCGTACTGATATTTGGTCAAGAATTTCACCACGCGCCAATCCATCCAGATATGCCCTTTTTTTATCGGCTTTTTCAAAACCAACCCTTCAAAATTTGTGCACCGCGAAAGCGCCACATAAAGCTGTCCGTGCGCAAATGTGCCGCGTTCAATGTCAACAATCACTTTCTCAAATGTTTTCCCTTGACTTTTGTGAATGGTGACTGCCCATGCAAGCATCATCGGATATTGCGTGAACGATCCAACCGTATCCGATTCAATCTCCCTCGTCGCTTGATTGTATCTAAAATTATAGAGATCCCATGTATACGGACTCACCTTCTCAACATCTCCGTCTTGAAGCTGAACTTCTATGCATTCGTTCTCGCTTTCCGCATCGTATGAGACATTAACGATAACGCCAATCGTGCCGTTTATCCATCGCCCTGCTGAATCGTTGTTCACCATCATCACCTGACTGCCGACTTTGAGAGATAAGTTTTCCGATGTCGGAAGGTGACTCTTGTCAAACGCGCCTCGCGCTACGCCTTGAAATGTGTACAACTTCCCTTTTAGTTTCGCAAGTTCTCGCGCGTTTATTGCTTCAGCGCCCGCGTTTGTCGTTGTGAGATATATGTACTGCTCGTGTTTTTGCGGCTCAAATTCCGGGTCATGGCGCTTGTTTAGCGTGCCGATCTCCTCAACCCCTGCGGTATTATTGCGAATTGCATTCAGAAGCGAGATAAAACGATCGTCAGTTTGGCGGTAAATTTTTTCAAGCTCAATGATTTCAGGCTTGAGTTCAGAAAACACGCGCGCGTCAAAAAAATACGGGCTTTTGTAATGCCCGGCAAAAATTTCGCGCTCGCGCGATGTTACCACAGGGGGAAGTTGATACAAGTCGCCAAACGAGATCAGCTGTACGCCTCCAAACGGCGCGCGCTTTTTGGTCCCGTGCAGGCGTAAAAATATATCAATGCAATCCATCAAATCCGCGCGCACCATGGACATTTCATCTATCACAAGAGCTTGTAATTTTTTGTACGTCTCGCGATCTTTTGCGTGTACTGCAACATCTTTAACGCTCGCAGGGGTAATATCCGGCTTGAAACGAAAAAACGAGTGAATGGTTTGCCCCTTCACATTCACCGCCGCGACTCCTGTTGGCGCAAGCACCACAAGCGACTTTTTCGCGCGCTCCCGAAACACCTGCAAAAGCGTTGACTTTCCTGTTCCCGCTTTGCCAGTAACAAACACGTGCCTGTCGCCTTGCTCCATAAGCGCGAGAGCCTGCTTAAAATGCGGGTTGAGGTCTATTTTAAAACGCATAGTAAAAATATAAATACCCGAAATCAAAAATAAGTGGAATACTGTTTACATCACCGCCTCAAAAACATCCGATGGCTTTTCAAGCGCCTTAAACTCCCACACGCCAAAGTTGCTATTCAAATTCACCGCTCTAACCAACTCTTTTGCGGATGTCCATTTTGCGCTATCCTGATCTGTTTTCCTGCCCTTAACTTCTAAAATTAAATAACGATTATCCGCAAACTTAATTATGAAATCCGGAAAGATAGTAAATTTCAAATTCAAGGTGGTCGTTTTTTGCCCATGATACTAAATAACCGGCTCTATTCCCATATCCTCCAATTTCACCCAAAGCGTCTTTAACCCTTGCTCTTTGTTTTTATAAAAAGCACTGCCAGTAATTCGCCAAAACTCCCACCCCGCTCTTCTTAAAACATTTTCCCTCCTTAAGTCAGCCTCCCAATCCGTATGATATTGATCACCATCGCACTCTACTGCCAACCGAGTGCTTTCTCCCTGTATAACCAAATCAATACTGTAACCTGCAATCTCAAACTCTGGAATAACTTTATACCCTTTATTTAAGATGATATTCCCTACATCAAACGGAAATTCAAACGGTCCGTGTTTTCTTTGTTCAAGAGCTTGTTTTAATGCCTCACGACCCCATTTTATTTCCTCTTGTTGAGGATTGTAAAACCAATCAAGTATTTTTGCTCGTAAATCATCGGGGTTGGTTAATTCTTTTCGTACAAGAGAATGGAAGAGAATCATTTTGTCTCTAGCGCGCGACATAGCGACATTTACTCTTTGTTTATATTCTTTTTTATTGATAGTCAATGGCGAAATGCTGTTCTCTGGATTATTTTGATCAGGTGCCTTAACCATAGAAATGAACATTATATCTCTCTCATCTCCTTGGAACGCATAAGGATTTCCCGCAATAATCTTCCTTTTTTCTATTTCCTCTTCGCTAATTTTTTGTCTAATTAAATCAGTTATGAATCTACCCTGATCATTTCCTAAAAGCGTTACAACTCCAAAAGTTGTAGGGCGAGTGCCGTCTTTTCCATCAGGTCTCCCATCATATTGTGAATCATTTATCATCTCAACTAGTTTACTTACAAGCTCTTCTGCTTCTGGTTCATTCACTTCATTATTGATATTCATAAACCCGCTCTCAACATATATCGCCTCTAACGCAGGAGTTAATTTCCATTTCGATTGAGGATATCTTAACACTTTTAACTGGCCGTCATAGCACAGTTTATTGCTAAAACCGATAATTTGCTCTACAGATCTAAAATGCTCCAATAACCTTACTCCTTCAGACATCGTTACTTCTGCTACATCAAAGAGGCTTGAGGTTACAGAAAACTGTTCGCTGTGGGGTATATTTGAGAGATGTTTGGTGATAAGTCCTATAACATCCTCTTGATTGATAAAAGATGTTGGACTTATTTGTTCAGGATCGCCTACAACTAAAACTTTTTTCCCTAGATATGCAATATTAACCCCTCGAACATCTACCTGACTCGCCTCATCAAAAATTACAACATCAAACATACCAGCTTTTGGTTCTGAAAACATATGCAGAACTTTTTCAAGCGGCATAATCCAGATTGGCACCGCATTTTTTGCTTCTTGTTCTTGTAATGCTTCTCGCGCTTTTTTCTCCCAGTAAGGCCAATATTTACCAGTTCTTTTTCCTATTTTTTTATCGCATTTTGCGTATGCCGCTAAAGCTTTGCGTTGGGATGGCGTAACCTTCTCTTTCTGTTTTTTCCACGCTGTTGTTGCGATCAGTTCTGCTTCCTGATTTTTTTCTTGATTTTCTGTACGATCCAGTTCTTTTTGAAGTTCTGTTACGCTTTTATCTGAATGGATCTCTTCAAGCCAAGACGATATTCGCGCAAGCCCCCAAGCTGTTGCAAGGTTTCCTTGTATTTTATATTTTCCATACTCATCTATTATACTTTCTTGTATTTCATTGAACAATTTTGGAGCCAAGCGAGATATTTTTTCTTTTAGCTCGCGCAGTTTTTCGGAGTCCCTCTTCTTTTGGTGGAGTTCTGAAAGTTGTTCATAAAGTTCGCTTAGTTTTTTTTCATTGCGATTATCTATAGCTAAAGATATATCCGCGGCTATCTGATGTTTATTTTTCGCTTTTAGTTCATCCTTCCAGTTGGTAAAAATATGTTTATACTTGTCTAAATCAAAACTTGCCAATAATGATGTCAAAATAGCAATAAATTTTTCAACCGATTCTTTGTCGGTATAGGTAAAATTAGAAAAAATTTGATTTTGCTCTATAAATTCTCTTATATCACTGAAGATTTCTTCATAACGCAATATCCTTTCCATATTTTTCAAACGGTCATCAAACTTATAAAGCACAAAAGGTTCTTCCAGTTCCTCAAAATCAGAAATATCAGATTGCTTAAATGCCTGATCCCATAAAATTTTGACCTCTATAACTAACTGCTCAAGTGTGAGTTTTTTCTTGAGAAGTAAAATAGCTTCTTTTTTTCCAATATCTGAGGAATGAAAAGTAAAATTTTGTAAAATATCTTTTGCGTTTTTTGACAAGCCAATTTTTTGCAGGAAACCTAAAGACGATCGGTTCCCTGTCTTCTTTTCAATCTCATTAACCGCTTCTAATAAACTTTTAACTGGAAGATTAGTATTGTACAAAATATTATGACCTAATAAATTAGCTTGCAGTTGGCGCATTTGAGCGCCTTTTTCTTTTAACCTTTCAAAAATTCCATTCTGCCATTTTTCTTTTTCCTCGCTATTGTTCAAAATCAACGCAAATAATCTGTCTTCCCATTTTTTATCCATTGCATTTAAAGCGGCATGCGCCGATCCCGCTCTTTGCAGTATCTGTCTGATCCTTTCTTCTTCAAAAATAGGTGCGCTGTTGAATTTCTTTTGCGCAAGATATTTTTCATAGCGTTTATTGAGAACAAGAGCTTCTTCATAGTGCTCAAAAAATTTCTTTACATCTTCTATTTTAGGGAGCCGTCCAATTTCCGGCATCCATTGTTCAAAATAACCGCGTTCTTCTTTGGTAAGTCGCGCAAGCAGATTCACTGTGTTTGTAATATCTTCTTCAGTAAAATCTAATTTTGCATCTTTTGTAATTTTGTCTTTTAACCACATTTTACCGCTTGCGCTTCCATCCGCCAATTCTTTAGCTCCTTGTGTTGGGGTAAGACACCTGTCTTCAATGAGAAATTTTTCTTCAATATCAAGGAGAACCCACTTTTTTATTCTTGATAACAAGGCCGCCTTTTCTTTGCGTATTTCCTTCAACTGCGCTCTTATTTCTTCAATTTTTTTATCCGTAAATTTCGTAGTATCGTCCAAATTAGCGTTAATAGTTTTGACTGACATCTGTAGATCATCATGCCGTGAATTACTCTCAACCTGCGATACGATTAAATCTTTAATTTTCTCGGGGATTTTATCTTTTAGCACTTCCAGTGCTTTCCCTGTTTGAGATGTTACCAATACGGATTTGCCTTGAGCTAAAAAACGCGAAAGAAGGTTTGCAATGGTATGGCTTTTACCAGTTCCGGGAGGGCCTTGTACTACAACGCCGTATCTTGCCTCAATTTTATTTACAATTTTTTTTTGGTCATCGTTCCATGTCAATGGAAAATATAGCTCCCCATCCGCAATAGAAACACTCTCTTCTCCCGCATGGTTTTCTGCGAGCGCAATTTCACCGCCGGCAAGTTCTGTGATAAAAGGGGGCAACTCATTAGCTTTCTCAATATCTTGCTGAATTTTCTTTGCGTATTTTGCCCAATCAATATTGGATTTTTTACGCAATAGAATTGTGGGAAAGTGCCAATAGGTAGGCACTTCGCTCATTTCAGGTTCAGGAATTTCTTCGGAAAAATTTTCTATTCCATTTGGTGAAAGGTATCCGACAATTTCACTACCTTTTAATTTAAGCGCCTGCTCACTCCAAACATCGTACCCATCAGAATTTAAAATTTTTGATTGTTCATGAATATCAAGGATATTTGGTATATCCAAACCATCTAAAAAAGAGGTTTCAAAGGCCGTTTTTAGCGAGTTATCTTTTCTGACCTCAATTTTTTTCTCTTCAGGAAAAAATTCTAAAGTAATAGGGGTAACAAAAAATGGGTGAAAAATCTTTTCGTTTTCTGTCTTCCATGTAAGTAAGTCATGAGTCCATAACAAATCAAAATTTTCCTGTTCTGTTTTTAGAAATGTTCTTAATCCGTATAAATCATCATAAACTTGATTTGCCCTAAAAGTTGGCTCATTTTTTTGTCTCCATTCTTCCCATGATCCAGCTATGTAATTGTCGTACAACTCTTTAAGTTCTGGGAAATCTGTAAAGAAAAATTCTATATCCCTTTCATGTATTTTGCTCCAGTTTCCTTTTTCATCCTTTGTAATCCAACTATGTAGCATCTTTGGAATATCTTGCTTTTCCGCTTTTTGAAAATTTTCAAACGCCTTAACCCTCATGTTATCATCCGAAAATTGAATTTTTCTGAATATGGATTCTTTATATTTTGGTTGAGAAAATTCATGACTATCAAGCACAACCCATTCCATTAGTTCTAGGGGAAGATTAGGCAAAGGTTCTAATTCATGCTTTTTTACAGAGAGAAAGAGATAATCATCTTGGTTTGATTCATGAAAATTTTTAACGAAAAGATTGTCGCTTTGCGGGAAACTCCTAATTTGGCGCATCCATTCCTGTTCTGCCAAATTTCGAAAATCCCTTCTAGTATCAATGTTAAGAGAGAATAACTCTTCAAGGTATTTGAAGATATTTATTGCGTTAGTTTTGATTTTTTCAAGCATATGATCAATTTTAGTTTACGCTTTGCCCCGCTTCCTGCCCGCGTGCGAATACGCCTCAATGGATATTCTTTTATTTTTTGATGTTCTTCGTTGCATAAAATTAGGCAAGCGGAAATCCGCCTGAAATTTTATCAAGCATTTTTATAGTAAGGTCTACTGAAGGATTTTTTGTATTCCGAAAAAAAACTCGTTTTCCAAACTCTTTTACGATCGGCGTTAGAAACTCGTCGCCCCATGAAGGGGTAAAGGTGGTAACGCCTGTAAAATCTATTTCTACAGATTCTTGAGGCGCTAAAGCTCGAAGAGTTGGCAGATACGCCAAGTACGCTTCCCTGCCGTCCTGGCGCGATACAAGCAACGTGCCAAATTTTTTTATTTCTATGCGCATATGTTTAAAATGAAATCATCGCAATACATCCGCGCAAGTATGTGCGCGCGCTTGAGATACGCATAACCGGATCATTTTTTTCTAGCTTAAGAACCGCGCCGCCTGTTTGAAAAAAAAGTTTCAACGGATACTGAACCACTGTCTCTCGCACAAATTTTAATCCGTTTCCCCGCGCTTCCGGCGCGCGGCCGGAAATAACTTCTGTAAACGCTATACGGAGCGCTTCTTTATCATCGCGTATACCATTCATAACATTTCGCAATGTTTGCAAAATTCCACGGCCGCGATCCGCAAGCGCAATAATTCTTTGATCCAAGCGATAGCCAAAAAAAATACCAAGAATATCAGGCCAATTTCCAAGATTGTGATCAAAAGAGTTATTGCCTATTTCTCCTGCAACGGCAATGATCAAGGGAAAATAATCCTGCGCGCCCTGTAAAACTATGCAAATACTATATTTACCCCTTCGCCAACTTCAAAAACACCTCTTCCAAATCCGGTTTGTTAATGTCTAAATCATAAATGCCGAAATTTTCGCGGGAGATTGCCTGCATGGTTTCTCCCAAGTCGTCCGCGCTGGTTTTGATGTGCAAGTGCCCTGCGCTTTCAATTTCAAACTGCCATCCGCGCGTGTTTATAAATTCAACAAACGCGCTCTCTTTCCCGCTCGCAAAGGCTACTTCTACATAATAATCCCGCGCCGCGCGTTTCAATTCTTCCGGAGCGCCTTCTGCCACAATCTTCCCTTTTTGCAAAAAAATCACGCGATCGCACATCTCCTCAACCTCCGACATATTGTGAGACGTGTATAAAAAAGAAACCCCGCGCTCACGGTGAATACGCCGCAAAATATCGCGTACCTTAAAAGCGATGTCCGGGTCCAAGCTTGCGGTCGGTTCGTCCAGAAGCAAAAATTCCGGATCGTTCAGAAATGTTTTTGCAAGAATCACGCGCGTTTTCTGGCCGCTTGAAAGTTTGTAAAACAAGGTATGCAAAAGATCAGAAATTTCAAGTTCATCCGCAACAGCGGCGATTTTTTTCCCGAGTCTACGGACGTTATACAATTTCCCGAAGAAATATAAGTTCTCGCGCACTGTGAGACGAGACATAAATTGAATATATGTTGAGGAATAATTGATGCGCGAAAGAATTTCCCCGCGGTTCTTTACAAGGTCTTTCCCAAACACACTGATCTCCCCTTCTGTCGGAGAAATCAATCCTAAAATCATCTCAATCGTGGTTGATTTTCCCGCGCCGTTTGGGCCCAAAAGCCCGAGTATCTCGCCTTTTTTAATATCAAAACTGATGTCGGAAACAGCTGTTTTATCCTTAAATCGTTTGGTAAGGTTGCGAACAGTGAGAATCATAAAAGAATATGCCACTTCAATATATCATAACTCCAATTACTCCACTATTCCGCCTGTCTCATAGTGAGAAAGTTCCGCCTCGCCGACCGCAACAACAACTGCGTCGCCGCGCGCGCGGATGCGAGTCCATGTTTCGCCGGAGCGCAGATGATATTTCTTGCCGCGCGAGATTAAAAATATCTTCTTGCCCGCCTCAATAGTAAGGTACACCTCATCAGGATACCCAATCTCTAACCCTTCCGGATACGAGTCCAAGTTCTCGCGGCTTGCAAACTCAATTCTGCGTGGCGAGGGAAATCGCAGACCCAAAATGGTTTCGTTTGGAATCCACCGTTTTCGCCCATGCTCAATCATATACACGGTCGGGTCGTTTTCCTGCTTTACAAGCGTGCCGTCTGTAAAAGGCGCGACCAATTTTTGACCGAGCACTGCCGTGGCTGATGGCTCTTCCGGAAGCGGCTCTGGTTCTTTTTTGTCCTCGTTATCCTCTGTGTCTCGTTCCTCGCTTGTATCTTCCGGAATCGCGGGGCTGTTAGTGAAAGTTGGCGGAATAATCATTCCTGCCGGTGGCGGAGGCGGGGGTGGCGGCGCAGGCGGAGTGTAAACAATTTTTCGCACAGGATACGAGGCGCCGGCAAGCGCGATTGCCGTATAGGAGGTTGTATTAACCTTAAAGGCATTTTCAACGTTCTTCTCAGATTCAAACCAACCATCGGGTGTTTGAAGCGACTGCAAAAAGGCAATCGGAGTGTTGCCTACCTTAGACCACGCGGCGCTTTCGGGGTCTTCGCCAAGTTTATACAGCATACTAACTACCCATGCGGTGGTATCCGCGTTAGAATTCGTTCCATATGGACTTAGAGGATCAAACGGAAATCCTCCGTCAGCGTTTTGGGAAAGTTTAATATAGGAAACTGCGTTTTGAATTGCTGTGTCTCCCAATGAAACCCCGGCTTCTAGCATCGCCATCACGGCCATTGCGGTGTCGTCAACGTCAGATGATCCGATCATAAACCCGAATCCGCCGTCGCTATTTTGATTGTTAAGAATAAATGTTTTGCTTTGTAGAATAGCCGAATCGTCTGCTGAAACGCCTGCGGCGATGAGCGCAAGGATGCCGAAAATATCGTCATTTAATGTTTGAGGATCCCCGAGTTGATTGTTTGCTGAAAACGAAAGTAATTTTGCGACAAGGTCTTCTTTTGCAAATGAACGCGGGTCCCGCCCGAGCGCCGCAATCCCCAAAATTGGCCCGGCGCATGCGATTGCGAAATCGCACTTTGCCTCTTTGAGATGATCCTCGGCGATGTCTTCTTCACCAAGAACGTAAAGCGCCTGCGTACTCCAATAATTTTGCGGGGCATTTCTAAGATAAAGGCTGGCGAGTTGATTTTTTGACGGCGCCGCGCGAAGCGGTGTTACAAGTCCGGTTGCGATTGCGATAATCGCGAAAAAGGCGAGATGTGATTGTCGTCTCATAAAAATAAAAACTCTCTTGCGAACAAAGAGAGATTTGCGATTTCTAATCGCCGATTATTAAAAATTAAAAATTGGAAATTAAAAATTTCTTAAATGTCTCTCTGCTCGAAGAGAAGTATTACAAGCGAGTCCATAGACCTGGCTTATTCCAAAACTAGTCGGAAATCACAGTTGCGGCACAGCCGCGGATTTAAACCGCGTTCCTTGGACTGCTCTATTTGTCAATTGAAAACAGAGTAGTCTAAAAAGAGGATAGCGTCAAGCCTGAATATGCCACAATCTTCACAAGGAATAAAGATGTTGTTATACTGTACTCTTAAACTCTTAAAAATTATAAATAATAAACGTACTTACTCTATGGAAATACTATCACTTTTCAAGCTCGGTGTAGAAAAGGGCGCGTCTGACATACATATTATTGTGGGGAAACCTCCTGTAATACGAATTGACGGCGTGCTCAATGAAATAGAAGGCGCGGCCTTCACGAGGGGAAGCGCAAAAGAGAGTATTTATTCTCTTCTCACATCGTTCCAGCAAAAACTTTTTGAAACCGACCGCGAGCTGGATTTCTCATACGAAATTAAAAATGTCTCGCGCTTTCGCGTGAATATCCATTTTGAAAAAGAGTCGCCGGGGCTTGTCGCACGCATTGTATCTACTACAGTTCCCATATTGGACGAACTCCTTATGCCGCAGATTGTAAAAAAATTTCTCAAGATGCGCGAAGGGCTCATTTTGGTGACAGGCCCGACAGGATGCGGGAAATCAACAACTCTTGCGGCGATGATTAACGAAATCAACGAAACGCGCAACTGTCATATTATAACATTAGAGGATCCGATTGAATTTTTATTCACCGCTAAAAAAAGCATCATACGCCAGAGGCAACTCGGAAACGACATGAAATCCTTCAAAGAAGGGCTAAAACATGTGCTTCGTCAGGATCCGAATGTCATTATGGTCGGCGAAATGCGCGACCTTGAAAGCATTGCGGCGACCATTACGCTTGCGGAAACCGGGCATCTTGTGCTTGCGACGCTTCACACATTCTCCGCGGCGCAAACCGTTGACCGCATTATTGATTCCTTTCCGCCGTATCAACAACCGCAAGTCCGTCTTCAGGTTTCAATAACCTTGCGCGCAATTATCTCACAGCAACTTTTGCGGGGAGCGCGCGGGGGCAGAGTTTCATCGCGCGAAATTCTCATAAATAACAACGCTGTCTCAAATCTTATCAGAGAAAACAAAATTGCGCAGATAAAAACAGTAATACAGACATCGGCGGAAGAAGGCATGATTACTATGGACAACGACTTAAAACGCCTGGTTGCTGAAGGACTCGTTGATATAGAAGACGCAAAGGCGCATATGTTGAATCCGGACCAATTATAAAGTATGACGAACCGACATTTAAAAAAACTTTCAATTTTCCACGGATTCAAAAATATGGAACTGGAAATGTTTGTAGGCGGATCTCGCCAACAGGTTTTACAGCGCGGACATGAAATTTTCCGCTCCGGACAATCGCGAGATACATTTTTTATCATTCTTGAAGGAGAGGTGGAAATCGTAAAAGAACTAGGCGGCATGCGCGAAATTGTAACAATCGCATCCTCCGGCGAATACATAGCGGAAGAAGCTCTTTTTCAAAAATCGTCAAAACATTCGCACACGTGTTTTGTGCGGAGCGAAACTGCAAGCGTGCTTGCGATCAAACGGCAAATCTTTGAAAAATTCCCGGAGAGTATGCGCCTCACATTTATTCTAAACCTGCTCCCGCTTATCTCGGAAAACTTTGCTCACGCTTCAACTATTATTGTTACGCTCTCAAAAATCGGCGCGCTTCTTGGAGAAAACAGGGAAACCGTGCTCTCTTTGGGCACGCGCATACTTTCAATTCTTCGCGAGCCGACCAAAGCCGAACGCGGCATAATTCTCATGATTGAAAACGACGCGAGTCATGTGAAAATGCGGGCGATAACCGGATTTCAGGACACTGCATATCTCAATAACAGAATCGGGCTTAATGAGGACTTCATCGCGGAACGGATCGTGCAAAAAGGCGAAACCGTAAATATACGGGAAGCAGAGTATCTGCCTCGCACGCGTAAAGTTAGGTATGCCTCGCGCTCAATAATTGGTGTGCCGCTTAAAGTGCGGGGGCGTCAGATAGGCGCCATAATCCTTGCCGACAGAAAAGGAGACGGCGGATTTACGCCAAACGACGAGGCATTGATCTCAATCGTCGCGCACACAGTTGGAATCGCGATTCACAATGCAGAGCACTTTGAAATTCAGGAGGCTGAAGCGGAATTAAAAAGAGAATATGTGATGTAAGACTCTATTGTCCGCGTATTTTTTTTATGCTACTCTCCTCCCCATCATGCCTCTGTAGTTTAATGGATAAAACGTCGGGCTTCGAACCCGAAAATGCAGGTTCGATTCCTGCCGGAGGCACCATCCCGTAAACAGGATGTTCCACGCGCCCATAGCTCAATTTGGCAGAGCGGCTCGCTCTTAACGAGAAGGTTGCAGGTTCGATTCCTGCTGGGCGCACCAGATAATACTTTCAATTATAAACCCGTGTCGAGCATTTTTGATTTGGCAATAAAATTTGTGCGTCTCCTTGCTACTTCAAATACTTCTTCCGTATCCGATCCACAAGCTCGCTCGGCACAACGTCGGTCTTGATGATTATCTCTATTGCGCCTAAATTTTCAGCTCTTTTCAAAACGTCCTCTTTAGTATAATTAGTGAAAATAATGATCGCTGTCGTCTTTGGAATGTTCGGATTCTGCTTCATGCGTTCAAGCGTATCCACGCCGTCAATGCCGTTCATGAGAATATCAAGCAAAATCACATCCGGCTTTTCCCGCTCGGCAATTTTTATTCCGTCCTCGCCGTTTTGAGCCTGCAAAAATCTAACACCAGCCCGCTTAAAAACGAAGCTGTACATTTTTTGCTGATCCGGATCGTCCTCAATGAAGAGAACGGTTTTTTCGCGATCCATACACTAAAAAATTAAAGCGCCCTCTCCATCTCCACCCAAAATGTTGTGCCTTTATTAAGTTCGCTTGTAAAACCGACTTTTCCATTTGGGTGCCCATCCATCAGCTCTTTTGTTATAAAAAGCCCAAGCCCAGAACCGTCTGTATACATACTGTTAGCGTTCGCCCCGCGCTTGAACTTCTCAAACAACCCAGGCTGATCCTCTTTTGGAATACCGACTCCAGTGTCTTCCACTTCAACTCTCACAACATCCTGAAAAGGCTTTACACGGACAACTATTTTACCATCTCTCGGTGTGTAATGCAAGGCGTTTGTGATTAAATTGTCAAACACCACTTCCATATATCTCTCCGATGCGCGAACTAAAAGAGCGTCTCCGGGCGCTGAAAACGTCAGTGAAATATTTTTCACGCGCGCTTCGTCTTGGTGCATGGAAACGATTTTAGAAACATACGGAATGATCGGAAACCGCGCAATGTCCTGCTCCTTCAACGTAAACTCGCCGGTGTCGAGCTCCGAAGCGTACAAAATGTCGCGCACAATATGAGAAAGTTTTTCGGTTTTCTCCGCGATTGAGCGATACACCTCGTCTTTTTCCGCCGGCGTTTGGCTGTCGTAATCGCCCTCGCGCAACATGGAAACATATCCTTTGATAACTGAAATCGGCGTACGCAGTTGATGCGAGGCGATATCAAGAAACTGGCCGCGCATCGCAAGAAGCTTTTCCAGATAAACGTTTTTCGCCTTAATTTCTTTTGTCTGATCTTCCACACTCTGTTCCATATTTTCGTATAAAAGGGCGTTTTCAAGCGCAATTGCGGTTTGATTTCCGAGCGTTTCTAATAATTCTATATCTTCTTTTGTGTATGCGTCCCGCGATATCTTCGCGCCAAGAAGAAGAAATCCGATCAGTTCCCGCTTCACGACAAATGGAATGCAAACCTCGCCGCCTATTTTCTCCATATACTTCTGAATCTTTATGAATTTTTCCGCGCCTTTATCTCTATGTCTATGCTCCATTGCCATGAACTGAAGCTCGTCTTTCACAACCGCCTTTTTGAAATGGCGGACCCATCTTGTAAAAAAACATTCCTCAAGATCGCACGACACATTTTTTTTACTCTCAAAGCCGACTGAATGAACAAGATGATAACAATGATTCGTTGAATTCTGCGCAAAAATCCTTACTGACTCAATATCCAAAACTTCATGCACCGTTTCAGTGATTAGCGAGCTGATTTTTAGAACGTCAACGATTCTAGTGAGCTTGCGTGTAAGAGATCGGAGTGTCTTTTGCGAATTATAGATGCTTGCGTAAAGATAACGGTTTGTGAGTTTAATGATACCCTTTTCCACAAGCGGCAAAACGAGCACAAACGCAATCGCAATGAATATCCCAGTGATAAGCGCGGGTTTCACCCACACGGACCCAAACGCCCGCACCATCGCCCATGTTACAAGATGAAACATTCCGTAGATAAAAGCCGCAAGAATAATTCGGATAGTTCCCCGGCGGACGACGAGATGGATGTCAAATAGGCGGTAGCGAATCATTGTATACGCATACATTGAAATATAGATAATAACAATGGGATTACCGTATGGCGGTATATTAATATCATACCAAAAAGGAAAATTAGTAGAACCAAAAATGACCCCTAGTAGCAAACCGATAAATACATGTTTAATTTGTTGATGTTTTATCCCTTGATTCCTACGAAGGTGAACCAATAATTGATAAAAACCAATGATATGTAAACCAATAAAATTAATAAATAAATAGATATGATATAACGGACCAGGTTTAGGCCAAAATGGAAATCCGTATGTAAGTTCAACATCTCGCACAAATAAAGAAGAATATGCAAACAGTAAAAAAATTACACTTGAAATATATCCATACCATAAAAGCCATTTATACTTTTTTTCAATACCGAGAAAAGAGAAAATCCAGTGTAAATGAAAAATTGGAATCAAAATAGAACCAAGTCCTAGGCTACGGACTAAAAATAACGCTTCGTCATGATTATCTGCAAGTAACCATAACCCATAAAAAAAAGACCATGTCGCTATAGACAGACACATGAAGAAAAAAATAAATTTTAATCTAGGATCGCCTTTACTTTTGAACAACGCAACAAAACCAACAAAACAGGTAATAATACTAATCGCAAAACCGGAAATTGATAATAATCTTATAATAGAATCCATGCCTTTTTATAAAGAAGGAAGGGGCGGATTGTTTTGTATCTGTGAGATATCTGCCTCCTTATTTGAAAACATAAATATATGATATATTTTTTTTGAATCTTCTTTCTCGGCGACAAGATGTACATGAGACGGTTGCCCCAAAGTTTTATTACTTGCTTCACTAAATGTCTGGATCAATTCACCTCGGCTAGCGCCGTACATCTGTACTTTTAACTCTTTTGACCAGCGAAAAATAGATTCTAGCACATTTTGTTGTGGGTATGAATTCCCATTCGCCGCTTTGCCAATATGTGAAACAATATAAAAACTTTCCGGATGAGAAGCGAACATAGAGAAAATGTTAGCGTTAAAATTTTTCCGAATGCGCGACGAAAAATAATCATCCATACCAGCACATTCAATAATCACTGAAGTTCCGTCATCAACGACTACCCCATAAGAGCCAAGGAAGTCCTTAAGTATCTGTTTTCCTCCTATGACTTTGCTTAAATCATGCGGCAAAAATTTACACAATGATTGAACGCCGTACTCTTGGGCTTTCACCTGACTTTTAGCTACAGATTCCTGATCAAAGTCAATAAGAATCGCTTCTTTAATATAATCCTGTAATTCTTTTACTACATCTAATACCCCGCGCCCCATGCCTGAACCCAAACTGATAATGACCGGTTTCTTGCCTTTTTCACGATTTACAATAATCGCTTCATGTAATAATTGTTGGACAATATCCAGACGCTCGCGTGTCCCCTCACTTATAGGCAACTCTAAAGTAATAATATCGGTTGCGATGTGTATTAATTCAGTAATGAGATCATTATTATTCTCTAATATCTTAGCATCACTAAAATCAATTGGGGAGCGATCTTTAATTGTCCCTGCAAAATCATCCAATTCTTTTTGAATCCAGTTTGGGTATCCGTAAATATGATCAAGTGTGACACCTGTTGCCGGAGACGTACGAATACGTTCTGTATTTGGTGAACTGGTAACTAGTTCAAGCGAAACGTCATGCAAATTTTTTTTATTCGGCAATACATCAGAAAAGTAAATATACTCTGCGGCACGAGCTACAATATTTTTTTTCAATTGCTCTATTGTAATAGTGCTGTCTGAAGCAATAATCTGCTCCGCAAACATTTGTAGCTCTAGCCGAAACCATTCATCAAATTGTGTAATCTCTTTCTGTGCATCAATGCTATTTGGATTCTCTAACACCGTAACAATATGGGGAGACATTTTAAAAAAACAATCCATCCACGATTCCGGTGTGTCAGGTTCACCTTCTCTCCAAAATAACTGATCCGTAACTTTTTCACGTCGTGGAAGCTCTAACCTTTCAACTAGCTGTTGTTCTACTGTTGTATTAGTAGGAAGGATGCGCATTAACCGCCCCTCATCAATAGAACCTTCCATTTTAGAACTATCGCTCATACTTTATAAGTTTCTCAAAACTAATCCAAGATACTCTTCTTTACAAAAAAAAGCAAGGACGAGCGTTTTTTTACAAATATTTTCAAAACAATAAGCGCAAAAAAGACGGAAATGGCAGGAATGGTAATGGCGTCTGTTGTTCTAAAACTGAAACATCGTTTAAGATTTCAACTCTGCTATTAATGAAAACAAGCGAACCAAATCTTCTTTTGTTAAATTTTGATAGCGACCAAAATTTTTGACAACCAAATGCGCTTCAGGACACATGTTAATCGCTCTGTCAGATAGTCTATATTTTACCTCTTCCGGTTTATCTTTTATTAAATCAGGAGATCTCTGCCGCATTCTTTCATCTCGCAAGTCATCAGGACTATACACCGCAATAATTAAAGATTGCTCAAGCAAATCAGACGGCATAACACTTTCTTTATTATTAATGATAGCATCATTCCCCGAAAAAATTGGAATTTTGCTTTTATCAACATTCAAGAAACCATATCGCTCTTCGCGATTTCCTTCCATTTTTCTCACCCAATGCAATCCGATATCTCCACATTGAACCATCTTCTCAAATTCATCGGCAGTTACAAATTGATTCTCTACGAGATTATCATTGGCTCTCTGCGGTCTAGTGATAACTCTTTTGGGAATTTGAAAAACCGAAGCGAGTGTCTCATTGGTTTTCATCGCGTTTCTAACCGCATCAACGAGTGTAGTTTTTCCAACAAGAGAAGAGCCAACAAAAATTATATCTGAAATCTGCTTGAGCTTTTCAAGATTTCTTGCTCGCAATCTGATGCTACTTAAATCTCTTGATTCCAAAAGGTCGATTCAGACGATGGCCTTCTTCTTTGGGAATAGATTCTACACCCGTCTCTGTCCGATACAAAAATCTCATCAATGTAGCAACGCTTCTTTCTTCTGAAAATTTATCTGATTCCAAAATAAGTTTTTTGACTTCTTCTTCGGTAAACCAGACAACTTTAATATTTTCTCCTGTCTCCAATTCTTGTACACCCTGCTGGGATCTATTTACAGAGCCGACAAAATAATGTAAATCCCACTCTACTGTAGCACCTAATTTTGAAGTTGAATGATGCTCTAACACATCCGGAGCGAATCCCGTTTCTTCTTTTGCCTCCTTAAGCGCAGCCTGTTTTGCTTTTTCGATAATGTTTCCTTTACTCTGCTTAAACTTATTAAATTCATCCAAAGAATCAAAAACCTTTCCACCCGGCAAGCGGTAATCAAATTCTGAAAGTTCTCGTCGAAACTCTCGCGTAAGCATAATATTGCCCTGTCCGTCGCCTATAATCAATCTCACACCGGGACTTCTGCGCACTTTTTCAAATGCAAAAGTTTTTCCATCTATTTCAACCGGCTCTGAAACCACTTCAAATAGTTTACCTTTATATCGAATCTCTTCTTTACTGACGACCTCCTCTTTATTTTTTTCATCGTGTTTACGTTTTTCCATATAGTGAATGACTTGCCCCGCAACAAGCTACGAGGAATTATTTAATTAAAACGTATTACTGTACCATTATTTCTAAAAAAGTCAAATTAAATTATTGAACATGTTTCTTTACCACCTCAATCAATTCACGCATCGGCGGCTCTGCCTGCGCGATAAACGCGCTGATTTCCCGCCATCGCAAATCACTATGATCGCCAATAAATCCGAGCATAATCCTTTGTAAATTCCCTAAAATCCTCCGCCTCTCCGGTTACTCGCAAGAGAAAAGAAAGGTACGTTTTTCTGTCTTTGATCACTAACGGAGAGCCTGCAAGCGCGGATGCGGCAAGTGTTGAGGGCACGCGATTGAGAACCAGTAGATCAACGTTATCAGTTCCAAGTAGCTTGATCACGTCTCCCAATATCGCGTCTTCTACTGGATACGATTTTTGAACCTCCCATTCAATAGCTTGAGTTTCCGGCTTAAAATATACGCCGATATCCCAGTCAGACATCGCCTTCTCCCGCCCTTTTGATCGCGAGCCAAACAAAAATGCCATAAGCACATCATCACGATCTGTAACATACTTTTTAAGCATCGTAAGTTTTGGCGATTGCCGTCTCGGAGTCATAAATATGATCGTCGATTAAAGATAGCAAAAAATATCTTGTTCATCAATGTTTAATCCTCCAGTAAAAATTTCCAAAGCGGCACTAGACGAATTCCTGATCTCTCATCGCGAAAAACATCACGAGTAACAAGAATGCCGCTTGAGATGGAAAACTTCTCCATAAATGCCTTAAGTTGAACTTCGTCCGGCTTTCCCCACTTTACTTCAATAGGAAGTATCTCCTGCCCGTCCTTGCGCACAAAGTCAATTTCAAAACCATTCCGGTAATAATATTCTGCGTTCAGTTTCATCGCGACCGCCGATTCAGCGACTTTCGCAAGCAGAGCGTCAGTATAGAAATCACTGCGATACGCAAAACAGAAAGCAGGAGAAACAGGATAGTACTTTTTTCCTTTCCTGGAGGCGATGAGAAACCCCGGGCGCAAATTTCCGATTGCGCGAACCAGAAGTCCATACTGCAAATATCCAAGATAATTTCCGATCGTAATTTTACTCCGTCCGGTATCGCGAGCGAGCCGTTCCACGTTCACGATATTGCCCGGTTCGCGCACAATATATTCAAGGAGCGTTCGCAGAAGTTCAGCATCTTTAAGCGCAAATTCCTGCGGAAGATCTCTGTATATAATACGCTCAAGGATTAAGTTTTTGAGATACTGGCGCACAGCATCGTCACTCTCTTCATGCGCAAGTTCCGGAAAACCGCCTTTGCGAAGATAATCCATTAATAACGGCTGAATTTCGCCTTGAGCAAGTTCAGGATTATCAAGCGCAACCTTATTGTTCTTCCAGTCAAGAAATTCTTTGAATGTCAGAGGAGCGGCATATATGTCAATCATCCGTCCAGCAAGACTTTCGCGAGCATTTTTCTCAAGCGTTACTGATGCGGAACCAGAAAGAAAAATTTTGACGTTTGGATGAAGATCATACAGTTGTTTGATTGCGGACTGCCAATCTGCGACTTTCTGGATTTCGTCAAAGAAAAAAAATATCCGATCAATATCGCCTAATTTTTTTTTGATAATCTTTTCCTCATATAGCGCAACAATGTTTTGAATGGTCGCGGATTGATCGTCAAAAGAAAAGTATAAAACTTTGCGCTCATCGCTTCCAATACGCAAAAGATGTTTTATCAGCTGATAAAATGTAGTCGTTTTACCCACACGCCGCAAACCAAAAAGCAGTACTGCGAAACGACTATCCAGATGCTTTATAAGTTCGCGCAGTATTGGCCGCTCATGTGAGCCGACAAACACTTTTGGCACCTCTTTCTGCGTCCACCACGGATTAAATTGCGCTAAAATATCAACAGTTACCATGACATTAGTATATCAGAATATACGAATAAATCAACTATTCGGTTAGTCAACCAAATATCATAAAATCATGATTGTAAACCCAAACCACTCAAAACAACGCCGTTTGAGCTCCGAAAAACGCGGAGCGATCGGAATCGGAAAACACAGAAACCTTGCCGTAAACGCCGTCATAGCCGGGCTCAATGTGAATACGTCCCTCGCGAACTCTTTGTACCCCTTCGGCGATTTCAGGAAGCGTCAAATGCGCAAGCTCGTCAATTGAAATTTCCATAAGAATAGCATACTCGTTTTTGCATTCGTCTATGAGCTTATCATATTCCTCGCGCGCCTTCTTTGTTTCCGATTTAGTTCCAAATACATCTCTTATGATCTCGGAGAGCGGAACGATTTTTTTGAAAGGCGGACGGTGAAGTTCTCCGTAGACGCGCGCCTCGTCAGCGGTTCGCCCTGAAAGAAAATCAACGCGGTATTCAACTCCAAGAGTAAGAGGCTTCCTGCATTTGGGGCACAGCCCTTGTGCTCGCTTCGTTTCTTCAGGCGAAAACACAATACCGCACGCGCGATGGCCGTCGTAATGATACTTTCCTTCTTCCGGATAAAATTCAATTGTGTATAGAATATAATTTTTCGGGAAATTTTTTTTATCCAAGCGTCGGCTATTTTTTAAGGCATCTTTTATATTTTGATAACTCGCCGAGGCAAGTTCATACACTGTTGCTTCGCGCCCAACCTTTCCTATAGAATGCGCGTCCCCATGCGAAACTATCGCGTACGAGTCCAGCTCCGGAACTCTCCAGTTCATTAAAGGGTCCGATGAAAGCCCTGTTTCAACCGCAAAAATATGTTGCGACATCTTGCCAAAGCATTCGCTCAATGAATCAAAACCGCTTTTAGATCCAAAAACTGAAAACCACGGAGTCCAAATATGAGCCGGAATTACCATACACTCTCCACTTGCATCAAACACGATTTTTGCAAGTTCCTCCGACGACATCCCCAAAATCGGGCGCCCGTCAGAGGCGAGATTCCCAACTTTCCCAAGCCGCTCTGCGAGACGATCAACAGCTTTGAAATCAGGCGCCGTGATCAAAATATGATTTCTTCGCCCTCTGCCGTTTTCCGTATAAATACACGAAATTTCTTGAGTCAGCATGAACATCGGAAATTGCTCCAGGGCGCAGTCTTTCAAAACAAAAAAACCTTCCAAATCGGAAGGAATCAATTTTTCTTTGAGTTCTCTCAAATACTTCGGATGCGTAAAATCGCCTGTGCCAATCACGTCTATCCCCTTCATTTTCGCCGCTTGTATCAACCCTTCCGGAGAGAGATTCTTGCTCGTCGCGCGAGAGTATTTGGAATGGACGTGGAGGTCGGTTACAAGACGCATAAAGTTCAAAGTTATTTGCGCTATCCGTACAGCCTCTGTTTTATATTCTCCACCTCCAGTCGCAACCGCTCTTCCGACTCAAGCATGCCGCCGATTTTGTCGCACGCGTACATAACAGTTGTATGATCTCGCCCTCCAAGATGCAGACCGATCGTCGGAAACGAAAAATCCAGTTCCTGGCGCATCAAATACATTGTAATCTGCCGCGGAACCACAAACTCGCGTTTCCGGCATATCCCTAAAATGTCATCCAGGGACACAGAGTAAAACTCCGCAACAGCCTCCATAACGCGCTTTGGAGTTAGCGCGCGCTTGCTTGGATCTGCAAGAAAACTCGCAACAACATCTTTCACAGAATTGATCGTCGGCGTTTTTCGCGAGAGTTCGTACCATGCGATGATCTTATTTAGAGCCCCTTCCAATTCTCTGATATTATTTTTAATGCTCTCCGCAATATACACGACCAGCTCCCGCTCAAGCGTGAACTGCTTCTCTTTGCATTTACTTTCTAAAATCGCAATTCTGGTTTCAACGTCCGGCATTTTGATGTCCGCAATCATCCCCCACTCAAACCGCGAAATCATGCGATCCTGCAATTCCACAAGCGCTTTTGGCGGGCGATCAGAGGTGATCACCATTTGTTTGTTCTTGCGATGCAGTTCTTCAAACGTATGGAAAAACTCGTCTTGCGTTTTTTCCTTGTCAATCATAAACTGCACATCATCAACTAAAAGAACATCAACTCCCCTGTATGTAGCCCGAAACGCGTCAAATCCTCCGGAACGCGCGGCTGACACGTAGTCGTTTGTAAATCGTTCAAAATTTAGAGAGAGCACTTTTTTACCGGCGTGGTTTCTGCGTATAAACTGCCCGATTGCGTGCATGAGATGGGTTTTGCCAAGCCCGACATCGCCGTAGAGAAAAAGCGGGTTGTATCTCGTCCCGAGCTCTTCGCAAATAGCGCGGCTTGCGGAATACGCGAGTTCGTTGCCGCTACCGACAACAAAATTGTCAAAAGTATATCGCCTGTTAAACCCGAACTCGTCCACTTTTTCCTGTACAATCACTCCGCCTAGCTTTGGATTGGAAAGAGGATAAATTGTTGCATCCGGCGGTTTTATAACTTGGCGGGCAGTTTGAATCTGATATAAGATGCGTTTAATTTTATCCTGACAAACGTTATTCAACGCCTTCATGATGTACGCGTTGTAACGCTGTTCCATCCATGATTTTGTAAACGCGTTTGGCACCGCAATCGCAACTTCGCCGGTATCTTCCGCAATTGTGATAATAAAGGTATTCTGAAACCATGTTGTAAAATTCGCCTTGGAGAGCATGAGTTCCAATTCTCCAAGAGCGGACTGCCAAATTTTTTGTGGGTCAAGCATTGGTGTGTCTGCAATATAGCATATCCTTTTTTTATCCACAAGTATCATTTTATCCCTATAATATGGGGAAAAACTGTGTATAATTTTTATTTATGTTAAGCCAAATCAAAATTCTTGAACGCATCCTTTATAAAAAATACCCATCTTCAAAAGTATATCTTGTTGGCGGAGCCGTGCGCGATAAACTCATGAAACGCGTAGCTTGCGATTTGGATGTGGTTGTTACAGGAGTTCCGAAAGATCAACTGGAAAAAATTCTTGCTGGTCTCGGCGCTTTGCGGCTCGTTGGAAAATCGTTTGGCGTGTATAAATGGAACGATGTTGATATCGCCATCCCCCGCCGTGAAACAGGATGGGGCACTGGAGCGAGACGCGACGTAACCGTGCAATCGGACCACACGCTTTCAATTGAAAAAGATTTGGAAAGGCGGGATTTTACTATAAACGCCATTGCTTATGACATGCGAAATAAACTTTACATTGATCCGCACGATGGGCGGCGCGATATTCAAAACAAAATCATCCGAACTGTCGGGGATCCGCACGAACGTTTTACAGAAGATAATTCCAGGCTTCTGCGCGCGCTTCGCATAGCCATTGAATTAAACTTTGAAATTGAACCGAAAACGCGCAAGATTATCTCTCAAATGATCGCAAAGGCAAAAAACGTAACAAAAGAAATCGCCGCGACTGAAATCGTGAAGGCGATCAGCGCATCTCCAGAGGCCGCGTTGAAACTTTTTAATTCAACTCGACTAATCCCAGTATTATTTCCTGAACTCGCGCTCATGCAGAAATGCAAACAGCCGAAAAAATGGCATTCAGAAGGAACTGTATGGACTCATACACTCCTCGCGCTTCGCGAACTGGAAAAAAATAGGAAACATCCATACGACCCAACTCTTATATTAGCGCTAATCCTCCACGACAGCGGAAAAGTGCAAACAAGAAAGAGACGCGGAAATAAAATTACTTTTTATAATCATGCGACTGTCGGAGCGCGAATTGCGCGGCGGATGATCAAACGGCTAAAACTGGAATCCGCGGGAGTAGAAAAAGAACAAGCCTCGTGGCTCATTAAACACCATATGATTGCGTTTAGCGGTGATCCGAAAAAACTGCGAAACACTACTATTGAGCGATATTTTTTAAGCGATCGTTACCCGTCAGAACACCTGATGACGATGATTGAGTGCGATTCGCGCGCAAGCGTGCCATTAAGTCCTGATCGCGACAATCTCCATGGATTATCAATCATAAAAAAACGCATTGCGGAAATTAAAAAAAAGCCGCCGAAAGCGCTTTTGAATGGGGAGGAAATTATGACAATTTTGAATATCAAGCCCGGAGTAGAAGTCGGGAAAGTCATCGCGCGGCTCCGTGAAGCGCAACTGTCGGGACGCGTTAATACGAAATTAGAGGCGCGCAAATTTCTTCAAAAATTATCTGTGAAATCCTAACATTGTTGACTCCGCGATATTCAATGACAATACATAAAGCGGAATCAGCAGTAAAACAGTAATCACTGAAAGCGCGATGTACGTGCTTTTTTGATTATGACGAAACACGAGCGCGAAAAAAATAATCACAAGCGTATACATAATAAGCGCAACTAATGCGACTACTCCATGGCCTAGATTATTTAAGACGCTCGTTGATGAAATAAGCCACGGCAAAAATCCGAATGAAATAACAAACCACGCTTTTCCAAACGAAAACCCGCGCATAATCGCGCCAAAAAGAATCGGGAGAAGCACCGCGCCAATAACGATGCCAGCGCACACTGCCCGATGCTCATAGACTGGCGTCTGCTTTACGCGCTTCGGCAGTTCTTTCTCTGCCAAAATTTTTCTGTCAATGCGGATGAGTTCGTACATCGCAAAAACCATTCCTCCGATAATGATAAACCAGACGATTGTGCCGATAATTGGGATAAACGGGTGCATAAAAAAATGTTGATACTCCAAATTTTATAAAAACTGCAATTCACGAATGGCTTTGCCGATGTTCTCTTGTTTCCATAAATACGATCCCAGGCACAAGTGAGTCGCGCCTGCGAGAATTATCCGCGGAGCGGTTTCAAGATTTATCCCTCCGTCAACCGAAATCGGAATCGCGGGAGCTTTGGCGCGAAGTTCATGAATTTTTGAAAGAACGCCTTCTTTGAACAATTGCCCCGCAAACCCTGGATCAACTCCCATAAGTAACACCATGTCTATTTGTGGAAGCTCATCTATGATTGCGCTCACGGGAGTACTAGGATTTAATGCGACTGCTAGCTCTTTTCCGGCTTTATGCGCGCGCATGGCGCACTCGCTTACATCTTTTCGAGAGCACGCCTCTTTGTGTATAATGATACGCTTTAGGCGCGATAACGCAAACCACTCATCTAAAATTCGCAATGGATTCTGCGTCATCAGATGAATCTCATAAGTGAGCGATGACGAAAACTCCGCAAGATCTTCCGCGCGCGACCATGTGATGTTCGGCACAAAAACGCCGTCCGCGATATCAATCTGCACTAATCCTATATCAGGCGCCTCTTTTTCAACGCGCCGTATTTTTTGTGCGATTGCCGAGAATTCTTTTTCAAGGATTGCGGGGATGATCTGGATCATATTTTTGAAATCGGCAGTTTATTTGTTAATTCCCACAATTGCGCGTGGTACGATTTGTCAAACTCTTGTATAATCGTATCCGAACTTACGCTAGGATAAAGTTTTTGAGCAGAAAACTGAACATCAAGATTATGGCGTTTTGCAAACAAATTTATGTCTTCAAAAATTTTGTCCACTTCTTCTTTTTTTATATTTTTCATACTATCATCCAAGAGCTTTATTTCATGAACAATTTTTTTTAATTTTTCATATCTATGCGCATCAGCAACATTTACGCTACTGCCATAATTACTTCGCGCGTACACAGCGAGATTGTAATACCAGCTCTGTTGTAAACTCCATAAATCCTGATATTTTTCAATAGATTGGCTTAGTGGAATTAACGACTTTTCAAGCGCCTGAACGTCATCATAATATATTCCGCGCGCCAAATTTTTGAATTCTTCATTGTCTCCAGCTTCCTGCAATTTCCACAAACGCGCATGGTATGCCTTTTCTAGTTTATCAATAATAAGATCAGGTGTTAGGATCATTTTAGCATCATATTCCGGTCGTTTAAAAGTATAAAAATCAAGCCCAACCTCTTGCGAGAGTTTGTTCATCTCCTGAATTGTTCCATTCGCACTGTGTATTCTATTATCTTGATATAGCGCATCATGCATTTCCTTCAATTCGTTCAATTTTTGATTTGTGATCAATGATTTATAATCACTATCGCTATTGAGCGCTTCATACAACTGTTTCCCCCATTTCGCCATCTCAAGATTTACATCTTCTTCTTTATCTAAAATTTCTTTATAGGTTAAAAGTTTTTTTCTTAAGGTTTCATATTTTTCAGTAAACTCTGGACTTATAAGAGTATTTATTCGTTCTAGACGCATTTTTTCTGCATCTTCACCATGATCAGATTGGTTGGTATAGATAGATAATTTTTGGTCGTCATGGGGCCGCTGCATCATTGCCGCAAACTTGTCAATTAATTTTTGCTCTTGCGGAGTATAAGGTTTTTCATAAAACTCTTGAGAGATATCTAAAGTTCCTTGATTAAACTGGTGTATTCGTATTTGATCCATCATAATACGCTTAATTGGACCGGCAACTTTTGGATATCCTCTTCTTTCAGCCTCCTCAAATAATTGATTTACTTGCCACGTTTTACCTCTTTGGTCGGATTCTTTTTCTTCCGTCTTGTCATTAGTTGTAGATTGTGCCGTGCTCTCTTCATTTTTAGTTTCACTATTTTGTTGAAACATTTTTCTAAAAAAATCCATAAAATAAAATTTGTTTAAGTGACAATTTCAGGTCTAGTTAAGCTAATCTAAACCGTCACATAAACTTTGTTAAATTATCTCACTTTCCACCTCCCGCACCTTTCCAAATCTCCGTCTGTGCCGTTCGGGAATTAGCGATGAAGATGGTTTCAAAAATATATCAACTATTGCAAATGCTTCCGCTGAATCAATATAACTAGCAGGCAAGGCAATCGCGTTTGGGTTGTTGTTGTGTTCGGAAACTCTTTTTGCAACCTCCCTGTTCCACACGAGCGCGCAATATACGCCTTTCACTTTATTTGCGGTGATTGAAACGCCGATGCCGCTTCCGCAAATCACGATTGCGCGATTTTCATCAGAATTCTCTGCAACTTTTTTTGCCGCGCTATAGGCAAAATCCGGATAGTCATCGTCTTTATCATAACTATACGCGCCCATATCCTCAAATGCAATACCGCGTTCTTTCAAAAACGCCTTAATTTTTTCTTTTAATTCAAAACCGGCGTGGTCGGCGGCGAGATAGAGCATAATTTTATTTTAACGCATAAATAATAGTGTTGAAAGTGGCAATGCAACAATACGAGGATCATCTGTTTTTACTTCTTCTCCCAATGTTACTAAAAGCCCAAAAGGCGCATTATAGTGAGCTTTATCAATAAACGAACGTAGCCCATGAGTATCTTTATAATCTATATGGCGGCTATATTTTACTTCTATAGGAATGCGCTGTTCGCCAATTGTTAAAATAAAATCTACTTCAGGCTCCGAATCTCTTGCTGGAAAATGTGCGACATCAAGACCTGTAATTGATTTAAGGAAGTATCCGGCGGCGCTTTCCGCAATATGCCCGGCAAGGTCAGAAAGGTGCGGTGATTGTGCTAACCCTACTTCAGTAAGCGGTATTACTTCCTGAAGCCACGCGGCACGTAACGCATGATCGCATAAACAGAGTTTTGGCGGACCTTTCTTTTTTTTGAGGCGTAGTTCTAACGGTTCAATAAGACCAATCAACAACGTGCCATCCAAAAATTTGAGATAGGTTAAGACACGGTTCCAGCCAATATTTGCATTCATAATATTTTTAAGTTCATTAACATAGAAGGCAGAAGATGGAGATTGTCCAATATAGCGACATACGAACCGAAAAACCTCTTCCAATAGATGCTCGTCGCGTTTTTGCCCTCTTACTCCCAATCGTAGATCATGCTGAATTGCTCGTTTTACAACTGTTTCATTTAACTGATCTCCGAGTTCTTCCCAAGAATGGTCGGCGTTGACTTGCGCTACTGGATATGCCCCTCTCTCGGAAAATGCTGAAAATGCCTGCTCTCGAAGTATCTGATTCTTTAGTCCAAATTGACGCAGGTCCAACCAAAAATCCTTTTTCTTTAACGGAGCTAGTCCGTTCAAAGGCAGAAATGGCTCTAACTTTCCAAATTGACGAATCTCTGCAATTTCGCGCAAAAACAGCGGCCCCATATCAAGAGTATGCACTCTTCCAGCCAAACTATCTTTACCGACCTCAAGACGCAATGCAGAACTTCCAGTGATAACTGCTCGCGGTTGATAAATATCAATCAAATGCTTTAATTGCGGCCCCCAATTTGGCAAATTTTGCACTTCATCTAAAAAAATATACGCTGGCTCATTATCTAATGCCGCTTGATTGAGTGTTTTGTGAAGAACCTGTTGTGAATACCAGCGCGCTAGTTCAAGAATTGTATTACCTTCTAATTTAATGAGGTCCGGCAGTTCATCGAACTGCACGCGAAAAATCCGCTCTTGTGCCACACCCTCATCTAAAAGCGAATGAATCACTTGAACGAGCAAGGTTGTCTTCCCAATTTGGCGTGGGCCGCGCAGTAGAACCGCGGGAGACAAACCTTCTTTTAACCGATTGTAAACGGGCTGATAAGCCCATCGGTGTATTGGGGGCACGTTTGCCACTCGTTCACCTCTCCACCAAGGATTGTTATCACGGATTGTTCTTTCTAGACCTTGAGAGAGTAGTTGTAAGAGAGATTCTTGCTTCATGTTATATCGTGTTCGTATTAGCTGTTTAATTGACAATTATCTTAACTTCACTTCTATACGACTCTCCGTTTTTATCAATCAGAATCGCGTACATTGTATATGAACCAGGAGACGGAGACGTTTTCCATGAAACTCCTATAGGCTCCTCCGCAATACTTGTAACAGTCCCGATAAGCATCGGATTTCCATTTTTGTCATTATAATACACGTTCACGAGTTCTGCCAGTTCGCTTTTGTCCACAAACAACCGCACTGTAAACGGAAACTGATCGCGCGCTATTACTGCGTCTTTTGTGGGAGCAAGAATCGTAACGCCTGGAGTCGCCGGAATAAGCGGACTTGTCTCTCCTGCTGACTTTCCGCGAGAAAGAGCAATCTCAACCTCTTGTTTGGCGCGATTCCCAGCGTCATCAAACGCTGTAACGGTAATAATATGCGCCCCATCCGGGATAGACCCAAAATACACTCTTCGCGAGTATGGTAGAAGCCCGGCGCTTTCACGGAACTGCCCGTCAAGCTCATACTCAACTTTTGCAAGATGGCGCTTTGCGGTAACATCAATTTCAACTAGCACTGAATCCTCGTGGAGTTCCGCGCGTGGAGCCGGCGAAAGAATCGCTAAATATGGAATGTTTGCCGGAACATGCGCGTCGTCGTACTCGGTTGGCGGTTTGGTAAGTTTATCGGATGATCCTGATTTTTCCACCCATAGAGTTATGCCTTTCTCCCACTCCGAATATTGAGGATCTAGAGATGGCTGCACTGGAGCGGGCCCAAGCGGCGCGGATTTATCTATGTAATGAAAAATGCTGTGAAACTCGGCAAATGACTGCTCTTCAATGTATTCGGCTGGCGTGTATTCGGTCGCAAGCTTGCCGCTTACTTTATCAACCTTAACTTTTATCGCGCCATCAAGAGTACCATCCAGTATTGGCTTTCCTGTAACCGGAATCTCGGGCTTTGGAAACTGAATAACCTCTGTATTTTTGAGAGCGCCCTGCATAAATGCGTTCCATATAGGCGCCGCGGCGCGCGACCCTCCATCCCCTTTATTCATAGGCGAATTATCGTTATTCCCGGCCCAGACTCCAGCGACAATCTGCGGCGTTCCGCCGATGGTCCAAGCGTCGCGGTAATCGTTTGTGGTTCCGGTCTTTACAGCGGCCGGACGATTTTTGAGCACAAGCGGCCCGCCCTCTCCAAACACCTGCGCGCGAGCTGAATTATCTTGTAAAATATCAATTACCATACGCGCAGAGTTTATAGAAAACACGCGCTCGCCATCGCTTTCTTCCCACTCTTCCAAAACATTGGCATTATTTTTTTCAACCCGCATGATTGAAACCGTCTCTTCCCGCACTCCGTCGTTTATGAGTACCGCAAAGGCGAGAGTGTGTTCAAGGAGTTTCACGCCGCCTCCTCCAAGAGCAAGCGAAAGCCCGACTTTGCCCGGATCGGTAAGGGTTGTGTATCCAAGCCGAGCCGCGTAGTCCAGCACGGTTTCAACTCCGGCCAAATAGAGCGCCTTCACTGCCGGAATATTGAGCGATCCTGCAAGAGCCGCGCGAATTTTTACAGGGCCCCGAAACTTGCCGTCATAATTTTGGGGCTTGTACTCGGCTCCTTCGCGCGGATCAAAATCAGTTTCAACGTCATAAAGAATCGTATCCGGGGTGTAGCCTTTTGTAAACAGCGTCGCGTACACGATCGGCTTAAACGATGAGCCCGGCTGGCGATTCGCAAGCGCAACGTTAAAATTCCCCTCATGATCAGTGTCAAAATAATCGCGTGAACCGACCATCGCGAGAATCTGCCCGGTTTTTGGATCAATCGCCACGAGTCCGGCGTTATCCGCGCCTTTTTGGTCATTTGTTTTCGCGCCTTCAGCAACCGCTTTTTCCGCGATCTTTTGCAAATCATAATCAAGCGTTGTGATTACATTCAAACCATCGTGTTCCAGCGCAGAATCTCCGTAGCGATGCGCGAGAATTTCCCTGACATACATCACAAAATGCGGCGCCTCTATACGCTCCGGCGATTTCTTGAAAGCGATTTCCTCGGTGAGAGCTCGGTTCCATTCGTCTTCGCTTATATATCCTTCATTAAGCATTTGTTTTAATATGGCGCGCTGACGATCGAAAAGCTCATCAGTTTGAGAACCAAAAGGAGATAGTCTCGTTGTGGCTTTCGGGAGCGCGGCGAGAATGGCGGACTGTGAAAGCGTCAAATGTTTAGCGCTCTTTCCAAAAAATGTCTGCGAGGACTGTTCAATGCCGTACGCGTTTGAACCGTAAGGAATTTGGTTTAAGTAGAGCTCAAGGATTTCATCGCGCGTAAACGTTTTTTCAATGCGAAACGAAAGAATGATCTCCTTGATTTTGCGTGAGAGAGTTTTCTCGCGCGTTAAGATAAGGTTCTTCACGAGCTGTTGTGTGATTGTTGAACCCCCGGGACTGGACTCCAAACTATGAGTGCGCAGAAGCCCGAGAATCGCCCGCGCAATTCCTTTGAAATCAATCGCAAGATCGCGCCTGTAAAAATCCTGATCTTCGGTTGCGATCGTCGCCCATTTCACAAAATCCGGAATCTCTGCCAAAGAAATGCGCGTTCTGTTCTCCTCGCCGTGAATCGTGTATAAAAGATGTTCACTGCTTCGGTCATAAATTTTCGTGCTTTCAGGGATTACAATCGAGCCTTTTCGTATTTCTTCAACAGCGGGAAGATCTCGTGAATATACGTAAAAAAATCCCGCTATCAGCACAACGGACGCAATGCCGCCGATAAGCGCCAAAAGAACCAGCCGACTGGGGAAAGACCCGCCGCTCCTCTTATGGGGAACGCGAAACTGCCGCGGCGCGTGAAGACGTTGCAAAGGTTTTAACGAGCCAATTTTTCTCGTTCGCCATGTGCGCTGAATAGGAGCCATAGTAATTATGTTCTTACCTGTCCACTGCCTTCTATTACCCATTTATACGTTGTCATTTCTCTAATGCTCATTGGTCCGCGGGCGTGCAGTTTTTGGGTAGAAATGCCGATCTCCCCGCCTAAGCCAAATTGCGATCCGTCGGTGAATCGTATAGAAACGTTATGATATACACAAGCGGCATCCGCCGTCTCCAAAAACTTTTTGGCTTTCTCGCGGCTTTCGGTGATAATCGCCTCTGAATGTTTGGTGGAGTGTCTGTTAATATGCTCCAGTGCTTCGTCTATATTATTCACTGTTTTAATAGCCATCTTGAGAGACAAAAACTCACGATCAAAATCTTTTTTGAGAGCTCTTTTCAAAAAAGGATACTTTAATTTTTCCCAAATCTGATAATTGCTGCTATCGGCAAAAATTTCTACCTGTTTTAGTTCCAATAAAGAAGCTAGTTCGAACGCTAAACTATGAGCAACTTTTTTATGTACAAGCAGAGTATCCAATGTATTGCACACAGCCGGACGAGAAACTTTGGCATTATAGACAATTTTGCCCGCCATGTTTATGTCGGCATCTTCATCAACATAAACATGACAGACACCTGCCCCTGTTTCTATTACCGGAATCTCGGCATGGACTCTCACAAAGTTGATGAGCCCCGGTCCACCGCGCGGGATTATTAAATCAATAAAATCCTTTGCGGAAAGCAGATGTTTCACTAATTGCCGCTCACCATGGCCTATGTTCAAAATAAGATCTCCGGAGAACCCCGCTTTTTTAAGCGCTTCTTTCATAATTCTCACAAGCACTTGATTGCTATATCTTGCTTCTTCACCCCCTTTGAGCACTATCGCACTGCCGGCTTTTAGGCAAATGCTCACCACGTCCACGGTAACATTGGGTCTTGACTCGTAAATCACGCTTATCACTCCAAAAGGAACTGTGATTTTTTTGATTCTCAAACCGTTTTTTAATGTCCTTTGCTCTAAAATCAGATTCAACGGATCGGAAAGTTTGGCAACTGTTTTAATGTCACTGATTATATTTTTTAACCGCTCTTTAGTTAAAAGCAAACGATCGCGTAAGGGATCTTCAGTTTCAACATTCTCTAAGTCCTTCTTGTTTGCCTCTAAAATGTCCGCTTGATTTTTCTGCAAGGCGCTTGCTATTCCAAGTAAAGCCATGTTTCTCTTTTTGGCTGTTGACAACGCCAGCTCGCGGCTTGCTTTTTTAACTTGCGCTAATTTTTGAAATAAAACTCGTTTGGACATAATTAGCAACGCCTTAAACTTTTTTTCAGTTCTTGCGTCTTATCAAACGCCGCTTTTACCGCCTGTTTAAAAATTTCATCAAATTTTTGTTCTGTGAAAATTTTAATGGCGGAGGCGGTTGTTCCTCCTTTGGATGTTACGCCAGCGCGTAAAATTTTTGATTCTATGTCAGTTTGCCGCTCTAAACTCACCGCTCCGGAGATGGTCGTCATAACCAACTCACGAGCTAATTTTTTGGTTAAGCCCAAACTCACGGCCGCTTCCTGAAATAACTCTTGGAATAAGAAGACATAAGCCGGACCTGATCCGGAAACGGCTGTCGCCTTGTCTATATCGCCTTCTTTCTCAACTTCTATTTCCTTGCCCAAGCTCTGCAATATCTTTCGGACGTACTTTTTTTGATCGGCGCTGATTTCTTTGGCGGACTTCCAAACACTCACACCACAGCCAATTTGTGCCGGTAAATTTGGCATTGCCCTTACTATTGTCTGGACTCCTAATAATGCTTGAATGTATTTGATGTCAACGCCGGCCATGATAGAAATAATCAAGGATGATTTTTTAATAAGATATTTTTTCAGCTCTTCCGCTAGGTTTCTAAAGTCCTGCGGTTTAACCGCTAAAACTAAAATCTCACTGTTTTTTATTACTTCTTTCTTGTCTAAACTGATATTGATTTTATAATTTTCACGCAGTTTTTTGAGTTTCTCTAAATTGCGGTCGTAAATAAAAATTTGCGATGAACGCAAAATGTTTGTAACAATCAATCGTTGCGCCAAAATTGACCCCATTACTCCCGCTCCTATTATTCCTACACAAAACTTCAAATTTTTCATTTAAGCTGTAAGATATCCTAGCGTTGTTTACACTTTTCCGCTAGCCTAAGACCATAGGTAGCGATAAAAGTTGTAAACACATATGACT
>MHJU01000018.1 GCA_001818155.1 Candidatus Jacksonbacteria bacterium RIFCSPLOWO2_02_FULL_44_20
TAGGTTATCGGGATAAAAATACATCGGATAGGGATTTTGTAAAATAACTCCACTCCGACGACTAATTCTTAAATAGCCATCTGGCTTTTTCCAAATGATTCTGTCCCTGTATCTAAAACCGGCTTCTTGAAAAATTTTTGTCGCGTCAGCAACGATAGGAAATTTTTCGCCGTCTATCAACATATCATCAATGTTCAATACGACTATCCTGCCATCTTGCAGTACTCGATGGGTTTCTTTGGCAACATAACGTAACACGCCAAGGTACTGCCCATAACTCTTGAAAAGTCCTTTGTAGTCAAAAGGCGCATTAAAATAAGGTGGAGATGTAACGACAAGATGGACGCCGCCGTCAGCTACTTCATGCATACTCATACAGTTACCGACGATCAATTTATGAATAGTGGACATAATATCTTCTTTATCTTAACGGGCCTTTATGGTCCGTCAAGTCCGGTTTACATTGAGTAGCTTCTTCTCCTCATGCGATGGGAGCGCGAGCCAGCGCTGTAATTTCTCCTCAATCACTTCGCGCGGAGTGGAATACCGCTCGCGGGACGCGCGGATAATTTTATCTCGGGATGAAACTTCGCGCGCGCCGAGCGGAGGAAGAGTCGCGGCTGAAAATGGGCGCGAGGTTGCCCCATCAATCATAAGCCGCAAAACAACTTCATGTTTCCCCAGATTCACCAAATCCTGCGCTATAAACTCGGGCTCGTACTGCGCCTCCAAAACACGCGCGTCTTCGGCTCCTACCCCAAACACAACGCTCGTCCCCACATTTCCAAACACCGCCGCCGCGACCATCTCGTCCAGCTGTTCAATATATTGATGCGCCATAACAAGATTCAAGCGATATTTTCTCGCTTCAGACAAAATCACAGCAAAACTGTCGGTTGAAAAATTTTGGAACTCGTCAATATACATATAAAAATCCTGCCGTTCAGATTCCGGGCGATCCGCGCGCATCATCGCCGCGATCTGTAACTTGCTTATTATTGTCGCTCCAAGCAGAGCGGACACATCCTCGCCTATAAGCCCCTTTGCAAGGTTCACGATCAAAATTTTCCGCTCGTCAAGAATCTCCCGGAAATTCACTTTGGACTGAACCTGCCCGATCATATTTCTGATCATCGGAATTGTTGTAAACTGCCCGATTTTATTTTGAATAGGAGACACTGCCTCAACCTGAAACGTCTGATTATATTTCGCGTACTCGCTCTCCCAAAAAGTGCGCACCACAGGATCCTTTACTGATTTCACAAGCCGCTTCCTATAGCTCGCGTCAACAAACAAACGAGGCACGCCCAAAATAGTGTTGTCGCGCGTTTCAAGAAGCGTCAAAAGCGAATTGCGCAAAAGATATTCCAAACGAGGCCCCCACGAATCAGCCCAGATTTTTTTGAAAATGCCGACAAGCGCCGAGGAAATCAAATACCGATGGGCCTCATTCTCAACTCCTATAATGTTAAACGCGATCGGATATTCCTGATCGGCCGGATTGAAATAGACAACATCATTGATTCGGTTCTGCGGAATCAAATCAATAACGCTCTCTGCAAGGTCTCCGTGCGGATCAATAACCGCGACCCCTTCTCCGCGCATAATGTCCTGATAAATCATATTTTCAAGAAGCGTAGTTTTGCCCATTCCGGTTTTTCCGATAACATACATATGGCGGCGCCGATCTTCCTGTCTGATGCCGAAACGCCGGTTAAGCGCGCGATAATTCGTCTGCGCAAAAAAAGTAACATCTGCGTCAAGCCCGGGGCTGTCGCCTCTTTCGCCCTCCGGCAATAATTGTTTGGGGTGCACTTTTCTAGAAGACACTCTGCGCAAAAGCCCGAGTTTATCAGCGATTTCCGGAATCGGAAAATGCCAAAGTCCGGAGAGCTCTTCAACGCTCAAAATATTTTTGATCTGATCAGCTTTAATTCTCTGCCATAAACGAGGCTTATCAGCTCCGATGCCGCTATAGCGAAACTGCGCGCGTTCTAAAAGCCACCTTTTGCGCCACTTCGCGCGCGTTTTTGGAAACAAAAATTGCGGAAAATCCACTTCCACTTTCATGTCTGATGCAAGCGAGTTCATCTGCGGATTTGCAAACTGGCGCATGATGCCCTGAAAATCCCCGGCAACTTGGCGTTTGTCAAACACTCCAGTTTCCGCGATATAAAGCGCGCGGACATGCGCAGAAAATCCGAGCCGCGATAATTTTTCCCGCATCGCTTTTATGATAATCTCGTGTTCCGGAGGAACCATAGTAAGAATTTTTTCCGCGCCCTTTTTTGGTTTTGCGGATTCCCCTGGCGGAGAAATGCTGTATATGAAAAGCCGCATGACATCGGCAAAAATGCGAAAAAACGGAATCAAAAACTCGGGAACCCAAAGTTTCTTCCGCGTTACTCCTTCAACCGTATCGCGTATAGCCTGCATCCCGGCTTTCTGCCACGCTTTCCTCGTCGGCGTGATTGTTACCTGATACCAAAATCTCTCGCCGCGATGAAGATGCGACATCATTTCTAAAAGCGATGCGAGCGGATCGGCAAACTCGTCTCCGCTTGCGTCTGAAAAAAGCGAGTAGGTGCGGATCGGATAATACGAGGCGGCTGTAAGCATAAATTCCGTACCCCACAATTCATAGCGCCCGGCGGGATTTGACGAGATTAAATCATCCGTGAGAATGGCTTTTGCGTAATCCTCAATTTCGCTGATATGCGCATCTGAAAATTGAGCATACACAGCTTTCTTAAAAAGATACTCGTATTTATGCGGCACGTACGCGCAAAATTGCACATAGCCGTCTTGGGCAATAATTTCAAGCGAGGTTTGCAATGTGTACTGCCCTTTCCACCATTTTTCGAACGTGTTGAATTTTGACTTGATTGCGTAAAGCTGTGATATTAAATTCTCCATCGCTTTTGGCGTTTTGATTTCTTCAGGCGGAATGTCAATTGCATAAGTGATAAACGAAACGCTTTTCCTGTAAAGCGATCTTCGCCACATAAGCCACGCGCGCGCGATAAGCCCAAAAATAAAAAATACGGCGAGCATAACGAACGCTAGAATAAAAAATTGCGCTATTATCTCGCCGATTTCCGCAGTGCGCCAAAAGGTCGGGTCAAATGAGATGTTCATAAAAACCAGTATATCACAATATCCACTTCTCCTCTTCTGCTCCGGCTTGCATATTCACAAACCGCGCGAGCGTAAAGAAAAAATCAGACAAGCGGTTGAGATACATAATAACTGGCGCTAAACTCTCATCATTCTCCGATTTCATGAGCGAAACAACTCTGCGCTCGGCTCTTCTGCACACAGTTCGCGCAACATGAATCGCCGCGCCTGTAACGCTCCCGCCCGGAAGTATAAAATTCGTTAATGGAGGGAGTTCATTTGTGAGAGTGTCAATGGCTCTCTCAAAAAATTCTGTCCGTTCACCGATAGCGACGTTCATTGTTAATTTGGACTGACTCATGATCGCTCCCACAATAAACAAATCTTTTTGAATTTCTTTTAGCCATTCGCAGATTTTAAATTTTGAATTGTAATTCTGAATTTTGCATTCTGAATTTTGCATTATCCCTATCCACGCATTCACTTCATCAACAGCTCCGATTGCCTCAATCCGCAGATAATCTTTTGAAACGCGCCGTCCGTTTCCAAGCCCCGTCTCTCCCCTGTCTCCAGTTTTGGTGTAGATTTTTGGCATAATGGTACCGCTACGGGGAGTCGAACCCCGGTTACTTGGCTGAGAACCAAGTGTCCTGACCACTAGACGATAGCGGCAAATTTTCTACCACAACATACCGCGTATATCAATACTATTTCTTTTGCGACCCTTTAATTTCACGCTTAAGAATTTATCCGCCATCTTTACAAATTCTTCAGCCTTTTTATGCACGCTCTCCGCGTCCTGTTTGGTGAATTCCTCTAAAAAACGATAATCCGCGTCTATTCTGTCCCGCTCCGCTTCTTTGAAAATACGAACATATCGCGCGTCAATTTTATGTGTTTTGATAAATTTTAAGCTAAACAAAGTTATAACTCCGTCATGCGTTTTAGCAAAATAGCCTTCGGATAATAATTTGTATTCTTGTAAATTCATAGTAATGATATCCCCTCTCGCTCCACAAACTGCAGAAATAAAGAAGGGAGTTTTTTTTCGTAAAGATACTGTTTTTCATTCATTATATGCTCCGATAAAAGCACGCCGTATTTTCTAAGCGTCTCCACGCTTCGGTCGTAGACTGCCATTTTTTTGCGCTCTGAATCTTTTTTTAAGACTACGAGCACGTCTATATCGGAATTCGGCCTTGCGTCCCCTCGCGCTCGCGATCCGTACAATTTAACTTCAATTAAACTATTGTCTAAATCCCCTTTCAGACGAGCCGCAAAATAATTCAAACCCTCCCTTTCTTTTAGGGAAAGCGCAACATGTTTAGGAAATTTTTTCGTGTATTTGATCATTAGTGCTTTTCTATCGCCTCGTTTGCAAGCGCGTCAGCCTCTTTGTTTTTCTCGCGCGGAATGCGGATAAATAAAACGCGCTGGAATGTTTTTACAAGTTCAAGCGCCTTCAAAAATAACACTTGCAGATCCTTGTTCTTTACCCGATACTCTCCCTTCATTTGGCGGACTAAAAGTTCGCTGTCACTATAACAAAGAACTTTCACTTCTTCAATGCGTTCTTTTTGAATAATTTTTTGCGCCTCAACAAGCGCAATAATGAGAGCTTGGTATTCTGCCTGATTATTCGTCGCAATACCAAGATATAACTTAACACAATAATTTTGAATTTTGAATTTTGAATTTTGAATTTTTATCACCGCTCCGGCACCAGCTTCCCCAGGATTTCCGCGCGCGGCTCCGTCTGTGTGAATAGTTATAGTTTTCATAAGATGCGTATCATAGCAAAAATTAAATTTTTGTGCTACCATAATTCTGCCTGTAACGACATTCTTCAAAATCTGGGACGGCTCTAAAAGTGGAAAAACGGCGATTTGTGTTTTATTGAAGCATTATTTTTTATGCGACGGCTTTCGCTACAGCCGTCGCTAAAAACTGTGAATAACATATCTTTTATGACTACGCCAAAACGCTCTATCGCAATCTTTCTTCTTCTTGCAATTGCGGTAACAAACATTATTCCGGCGCAAGCGATAACTGATTCAGAAGAAACTGCGCCTGCATCTGATACTACAGATTCATCGGTTTCATCTGAAGAACCTCCTGCCGACGAAAAAACAAGCGACGAACAAACTACCGACTCCCCTGCTCTTGCAAAAGAAGACGCGCCGATAACGACAACCGAAACCGAAGAAACGCCCGCGCCGCCCTCTCCAAACACCGGAACAACCCATCCGAAAACGGACGTTAATGTTGATCCCTCAAGCGGCGCCGCGGTTGCCGAGTACCCAATTTCTCTTCCGCCCGGGCGCGCCGGAATGACGCCGTCTCTTTCCTTAAAATACAGTTCTCAAAATAACGCAAACGATTCAATTTTCGGATACGGCTGGGATATGCCGATCCCTTCCGTTGAACAAATCCGCTCCTACACGCCAAACGAACTCTATAACCCGCACAACTTCATGCTGAACTGGTTTGGAGATCAAAAAGAAGTGGTGCCGGTGGGTGTTGCCGATCCTTTATTTGAGGATGCGGTAAATCTCACCGGAGGAAACAATGGCGCACAAGTAGGGGTAAATGGAGCAAATAGTGAATTAGTCATAGCGCAAAGTTTTACTCCGTCAATCACACTTATTGAGGGTATACGACTCCAAAAGTACGGCACTATCGGCTCGCCGATTCAGGATATACAATTTACCATTTCTTTTGATAGAAACAACTCTCCTTCTTATGGTGGAGATTATATAGCCGCGACATCCATGACGAAAAGCCAGTGGGATAACATAGCAAATGGAGCTTTTTTTGATGTTATGTTTCCAAAATCGGCTATCATAAGCCCCGGCAAAAAGGCATGGATTGTTATTTCAGCAACACAAGGTCCATCAGGACGGTTTCCTGACGGATACGCGTTCACCTACAACAATGCGTCCGACACATATCCAAACGGCAGACTCGTCCAGTATGGCAACAATGGAGTCAACTGGATGGAGCTACCTCTCGACCTTATATTCGCAACCCTCTACACCAAAACCGACAACTTCGGCTCATACAGCGCGAAAGTAGATTCCGGAGAACAGTTTGCGATTTCTTATCAGCAGTCAAATACTTGGGAAATAAAAGACAAAAGCGGAACAAAATATACTTTTGGATCAACTTCTGCTTCAAGAAACGATGATCCGTTAGCGCCGACAAGGATCAATTCGTGGTTATTGGACGAAATCAAAGACACGCGCGGCAACACGATTAAATATGAATACTTCAAAGACAAAGGCCGCGTGTATCCGAAACGCATTCGTTACACCGGCTATGAAGACGACCCGGGAATCTACGAAATCGCCTTTGAGCCGTTTGCAAGCGGAGCCACAGCTTCCAACCGCCTTGATCCGACGATAAGTTATGCGGCTGGATTCAAAGCGGAAACGCGGTATCTGGTTTCTGCGATTACGATCAAAGTAAACGGTCAAGACCGCAGGCGATACACTTTTTGGTACGGCAACGGTGATAACAAAGTGCGAACATTGTTAACCGGTATTCAGGAACAAGGAAAGAGCGAATCCGGGGTTCTCGCCACTTTCCCTAAAACAACGTTTTCATATCAAACAAAAACGCCGGGGTGGGAAAGCGCGCCGGCAGTGAATGTTACTTTGCCGCCGCAGAAAAATTTTATCTCCTCTTCTAATAACGCAAATGAAACTGGAGGAAGTTTTTTTCTTGAACTCAATGGAGACGGCCGTACTGATATATATGCCGACCCGGCTAATTTGGAAGCGTTTCAAAATACCGGCAACGGTACTTTTTCTAAGATACCCTGGAACAAACCATTTACTGGACGGCTGTATAATCAGGTTCTGCAAGGACCCGCCGAAGCATTCCTTCTTGATATCAATAGCGACGGATTAACCGACGCTTTAGCAGAACCTGGCGCGTACTTAAGTAACGGCGTTAACGGCTGGATTCGCGCTCCAGAGTGGGATATACCAACCAATGGTGGAGGCCGCGTCGCTGATATAAACGGCGATGGGCTGAACGATTTTGTATATGCGCGATATCGCAGTCCGGATTTTGATCATCTTGAAGAGAGCACTAAAGTCGTTTCGCTCAATACCGGCCATGGATTTGAAGTGCGACAGGATTATTCTATACCAATATATTTTAGCTACAACAGCGACAAAGATACTTATCAATTATTAGATGTCAACGGCGATCGCTTTGTTGATATTATTGCTGTTGATCAAACATCCGAAAGCTCTCCGGGAAGCGTGTATCTAAACAACGGTTTCAACGGATGGGAAAGCACGCCGAGCGCGATTTGGAAAATGACGCTCGAGCCGTTTACCCCAACTCCACAGCCAAATCAATGGCCGATGGACTTACATCCCCTCACAAGATTTGCTGATGTAAACAGCGACGGATTCATTGATATAATCCGTTCGTACAATGAGATGAAAGTGTATCAAACGATTCCCGATACAATGCAAATCAATCAGGTTTATCTCAACAATGGCGTGAATGGATGGACACGCTCGTCAGCATGGGAGAACACGATACCTAAATGGTTCATGACGTATGTTCTGGACGCGTTTCCGAATATAACAACAGTGGATTTAGAGGCATTGATCGTTGACATTAACGGCGATGATATTGTTGATGTTGCCGAATCCTATTATGGTTTTGACCCAAAAGATGTTGTTAGGCCTGCGTCAGTCGCAACTGAACAGCTTCAATCAAAATACAGCCGCTGGCACCAGAACATTTATCTTGGCAAAGGCGCGACGCCGGACGTTCTCACAGGAATCACGTACCCGGAAGACGGCAGTAAAAACATTTCCTATACTTTATCAAACCAATACCAAAACACGCGCCTGCCGTTTCCGTTCCTCACGGTATCGCAAATTAAAGAGAATGACGGGCTCGGCAATACTTCCGCCGTCTCCTACTCATACGAAGGCGGGTATTATTACGCGGACTCAAAAGACGCGAACGAAAACAGATTCGCCGGCTTTCATAAAGTAACAACAACTCGCGAAGACAGAAGCTCCGTAGTGCGATACTATCACCAAGGCGAAGGAAGCGCGGATGGAAGCGCGCTTGGCGAATATCAAGACACGATTCAAAAAAAAGGACGGCTGTATCGCGAGGAAGTGTACGAGGCAAGCGGACGAAAGCTCGCTCAAACAATTAACCGATGGGATCAGCAAAACCAAGGGTACGGAGTCGCTTTCGTATTTCTCGCATCAAGTGTTGACACAGTTTTTGACGTTTCCGGCAACCACAAAGACACGGCTTCCGCGTATACTTATGATGGATATGGCAACATCATTTTCACCACAGAGTACGGCGAAGTGAACGGCAAAGAAGACGGCTCATTTACTGATACATTATCAGACAGCGTAACAACAAACACCACGTATGCAATAAATACCGGAGCGCATATTATGGGGCTCCCGGGTACGACAATCATTACAGATTTCACTGGCACGAGAAAAAGCGAGACGCATTACTACTACGACAACAAACCGCTTTGGGAAGTGATCTATGGCAACCTTACAGGCACAGAACAATGGTGGGACACTCGTAGCCGTTACGTCGGCGCATACACCTCCTACAACTCATTTGGTCTTCCAGTAACCGCAACCGATCCAAACAACAACACAACCACATACGCTTACGACCTTTTCAACCTTTACCCCGCGACAATCACA
>MHJU01000019.1:0-44098 GCA_001818155.1 Candidatus Jacksonbacteria bacterium RIFCSPLOWO2_02_FULL_44_20
ATGACTATAAGTCGGTTTCGCTTGTCGCGGTTTTTTTCTTTCCAATGAGGCACACAGCCTGCCATGGTTTGTACGCTGATAAAAATGATTGTTCTTTCACTGTGCCGTCCGGATATTCCACCTTGTAGTCAAATTTCGTTTTTGCCCCGTCATGCGCCCGTTCGGTGCATTTTTTTTCGCCTTCAGGAATATCATCTGTTTCAACAAAAAGAGTTGAGGGCGGTTTTGCAACATCATATATGATAGGTTCGGTCTGCGTTACCTTTCGCCCATCTTTAGCCCCCCAAAATTCAAAGATAAGTTCGTCTTTGTCCGTCATGCGAGTTTGGAGAAGTATATGGCTTCCAGTATCATTAAAAAATTTGCAGTCAGGGTGCGGCGGATAGATCGTGCAATCTGTGCCGGCCGGTTCATAATAACGCACGCGGTAGCTGTGAGCGCGCCGTTCTGTGATGGGGAGTCCGCTTGAAAGCGCTCCGCGAAAAAGCGTTGTGCCGATCTGGCATAGCCCTCCTCCGTATTCCGGAATTGTTCGGTTGCCTTTAATAACAAGTTCAGGAAGATACCCGTGTTCTCCGTCAATTTGTCCCAAAGCCTTGACAAGAGAAAATTCCTCGCCCGGAGGAATGAGAATGCCGTTTAATGTGTCTGCGCCGATTTTAATATTATGGCGCCGGTTTTGCGGGCTCCCGTCAAATCGCGACACTCCTTGTCCGATAATTTCTTTAATGCCAAGAGTATTTACAGATTCGGTTGTATACTCCGGGAAGACTTGTTCTGTGATTATATCAATCGGATCATTTTTTGGTGTGTGAAAAAATGCGGCAGTAGTCTGCTCCACTGTTGCATCGTAGGCAATCCTTCGCCCTTCGCGGCTTGGTTTGAACTCAACGACGCGCCTCGCTTCTGTCAGTTGAAACCGCGCTTCCTGCGCTGATTCTTCCACTTGGGGCGCGATTTTTTTTTTGATATATTCAGCAAGTCCGTCAGCGAACGCGAGATTCCCTCCGTTTACCGCGATCCAATCTTTATAAACATTTTTATCTATAGCCCATGTTTTGTCATTATAGCGAAATGTCAGTGTTGCCTTTGATGTAAATAAAATTTCTATCTCCTTTTTTTTTGGCGCAAGATCAGCCATTATAATCGCTGGAATATCTTCTTTTGCGTGAACTATGAGCGCATCATGCGATAAAGAAAAAATGCCTTTGCGCAGTTCCTCAATCGCTAAGTCATAGTCCGGAACAATGCCGCGTTCTTCCGGGATGATAACTGCCAGAAGATTGTCTGTTATTAATAGTTCCGCATTGCGCGCCGGTTTTTCAAGATCTTTGAAGTGATCCTGAAGTGTTTTTTTGATAATATCTTCAAAAAATACGATCCTTGGCGAGATAGATTTTGTCTTAAAAAAAAGCTTTCCATGCGTGAGGATGTTTGCAAATATCCCTCTTTCGCGGCCAATGCCCCAAATGTCGGAAGTTGTTCCTTCAGAGTCAAAAGCAAAAAGTTCATAGGCAAGATCAGGATCATCTGCAGAAATAACATGAGGGAAAATCGTTACTTTTTTATTCTGATATTCTGCGACGATGCCTTTGGACTCAAGCTCATTTATAAATTTTGCGAGCTGATCTTTGAGTTTCCGTTCTGTAATGCCCGAAACTGAACGATTTGAAAGTAAAACACCTGGATATACGCGCGTTTTGTAGTAGAGCTCAAATAAAAAAACGCTCGCTCCGATTGCCAAAAACAACCCACCAATAAAAAAAAGAGCGACTCGTCCGCGTCGCCTTTTTTTATCAGGAGACGGTATCGTTTTTGTTGAAAATTTCATGGAGGAGCGCTTCTGCTAGTTCCTGGTTGCTCTTTTCCGTATCCTCTTCGCGAGTTATACGGATTGCAAACGCCATGCCCGCGTCCGTTCCGGGCGGCAGATCATCGCGGTGTATTCTCATTGTCTGCCCGTCTTCAAAACAAAGGATCGCGTACGGCTCTTCAAAACGATCCAAAACAGCTTTTTTATACATCATAAAGTTTCTTCCTGTACTGTTATTGGAATTCTATGAGTCTCAATAATTTTTGGCAATCGTACAGTGAGAATTCCGCGCGTAAACTCCGCGCGCGCTGAATCTTTATTGATTTGACATGGGATAAGAATTGAGCGTGAAAATGGCCCCCAATAATATTCCTGATAATGATGGCGCATAATCGCCTCGTCAACCGATCGCGATCGGACCCCGCGAATCACAACAATATCGTTTTCTATTGTGATTTCCATACGTTCCGGGTCAACTCCCGCAAGCGCTGATACAATAACCACATCATCTTCAGTTTCGTACATATCAACCGCAAGTTGCCCTTCGCGGGTTTGTTCAATCCAATTTTCAAGTTCCGCATAGTCTCTGCCAAGTGCCGCATCAGCTTCAGTAGTTTTTATAATAGGAATCGTTTTCATAAATCGGCGACAGTTATGGCTGTATTATAAGGTACGTAAAAATTTTGTAAACCCCGCGATAAATAAAATAAGGGCACAAACGGTCGTCCTTTTGAAATATAGTTTCATGACGTCCCTAGTGCCCTTAAGTGGGCTCTTGTTGAGACCACAGGGCATGATTCTTTCTCCTTTTTGTGGATTAAGTTGAAAGGATCACTTCCCTGAATGTGAATCTCAATTTTTGAGCCTGGAAGAAAATTTCTCTACCATTCTCGGGTAACGCTTGCTCGTATTTTTTGCCCGTTTTTATTTTTATGAACGAGCGCGAGCAGGAGTTCCCCATGTTTGTTATTTTTCCAAACAAGATTTGTGGAACAGTAAAGAATCTAGATACTTTAACGATTCTTCTCACTACCTTAAAGTAATAAGAAGATTTGTGGGCGTTAAAGTATCGAGATTCTCTGCTGAAATTGTCAAAGATCTTTGATTTAGCTTGCCTATATTATATCATTCACCACTCTCACTGGTCAATGGTTATGGAGCGGTTCTTGCAATGCGCGATTTTGTTTTGAAATAAAGGTTTTTAATTGTGAGGGAAAAATATGTGTGGATAACTTTTTATTAAGAACAAAAAGAAATTTTAATCAATGGATTATTTATCCACAAGTTATTAACAAACCTTTTTACAGTACATCACATTATTTTTTTACAAAAACATATGGTTTATTTGTTGATTTTTGGGAAAGGTGTACAATATCATTATTATTATTTATGATTTTAATCTGCTCACAATGCAAAGGCGCCGGGCTTATCAGCGGGGCCGCGTGTCCAACGTGCCGCGGCAACGAGGAACAGGCGCTTTCGGCAACGCTTTTGAATACGCGTCTATTTTTCAATTTTGAAAAAGTTACAGAATGGAACATCGCCGCGCGCAGGGCGGCTTTCACTGTGGATACAGTGATCAATTTTTCACTGCGCTTGATTGGCGGCGTTGGAATTTTGTTTTTAGCGTTTTATATATATCGGCAGATCCTTTCTCTCAATATAAACATTCCTTTGGGGCTGTTTTCGTCTGATGTCTGGAATTTACAAAGTCCATATTTGCGCGTATTTTTGGCGACGTTTCTTATTGATCTTTATACTGTCTATCGGACGATGCGCGCGCAAGAGTTGGAAATGTATGTGATAAAAAAAGAGTATCAGAAAAATGAAAAAAGGGACGCGCAGATTCGTTCGGTTTCTATAAACCGCGCATTTTCTCGTTTTGCGCTTGAAGTAATAGAAAACGCCTATCTCTTCGCATTACAAAATCATTACAGCGAAGTTCTTCCGTTGCACCTGCTTGCTGTTTTAATCGCGCATCCGCACTCAAACATTATTTTATTTCGTCTCGGAATTAATCCAGGCGCGCTCGCCGGAAAAATCAAACATGGGCTTCAAGGGTTGCTATATCAGGAACAGCAAAGCGGGCAACCAAAACGCATGGCGCATTTTTCGCCGGAGACAAAGCTCGTGATTCTGAATGCCTATATGGAAGCGCATGAACGCGGCGGAGAAAAGGTTCAAGTATGGGATCTTTGGACGCCGATTGCGGATATTGAAGGATACGCAAAAGAAATTTTATACGATTTAGATATTGAAACGTATAAAATGCGGCATGTTGGGCAGTGGGTTCAGGTTGAAGAGGACTTGCGGCGCAAAACCGCATTTCGCCGCGCGCATTCTCATGGGGGATTTTTCGCGCGCCACGGCATGGATCGGGCGATGACCGCGGTTGAGACAAAAACGTTAAATAGTTTCAGCACCGATCTTACTTACATGGCATCTCGCGGAGCGCTTCCGCCTTCGCTCGGACGCGCAAAAGAAATTGAGCAGGTCTTTACGATTTTGCAAAGCGGAGCGGCGGGTGTGATGCTTGTTGGAGGGATCGGCGTTGGCAAAGAAAGCATTGTGGACGAGATCGCCGCGCGCATGAGCGCTGATATGGCGCCAGATATTCTGCGCGATAAACGACTGGTCGCGCTTTCGGTTGCAAGCGTCCTTGCCGGAGGTGGCGCCGAGGGATCTGCCGAGCGCCTGTACCGCGCGTTATATGAGGCGGCGCATTCCGGAAACATTCTGCTCTTTATCAAAGACATCCATTATCTTGTTGGCGTTGGTTTGAAGGGCGAGGCGGGAGCAAGCACTGTCGGCATGGACGCGGTTTTGACCGAGGCATTGCAATCGCGCAGATTTTTTGTGATCGGCACGACAGATTACAAAAATTATTCGCTTCATATAGAACACTCGCCTTTGCGCAACGTTCTTACTCGTATTGAAGTTTTGGAGCCGAATCTTGAAGATACGGTTCTTATGCTTGAGGCGCGCGCTCCGTTTATTGAAGGAAAACATGGCGTATTTTTTACATATCAAGCTCTTACCGCGGCCGTGGAATTTTCAAACAAGCTCATCCACACTGAACATCAACCTGAAAAGGCGGAAACGATTTTACGGGAAGTCGCATCCAGTGTCGCAACGTCTCGCGGAAGACGCGCGGTTGTTACTGATCAAGATGTCGCAAAAACGATTGCGCAAAAGATAAACATGCCGATCGCGCGCCTTGAGAAGTCGGAGAGCGAGAAACTTCTGCGCCTTGAGGAGGAGATTCATAAGCGCTACATCAATCAGGATTACGCTGTTGTACAGGTTTCCGCGGCGCTCCGGAGAGCGCGGGCAGAGTTGCGCGACGAGCGCCGGCCGATCGCGAATTTCCTGTTTGTGGGGCCGACCGGAGTTGGGAAAACTGAACTGGTCAAGCGCATCGCCTCTGTGTATTTTAATTCAGAAAAAGACATGGTGCGGCTGGACATGTCCGAGTTTCAGGAAATCGGTGGCATCACTCGGCTTATCGGAGAAGGAGAGACGCCCGGACTTTTAACCGAGAGCGTGCGCATGAATCCATATAGCGTGCTTTTGCTTGATGAACTTGAAAAGGCGCATCCTAATATTTTAAACTTATTTTTACAGGTGATGGACGACGGACGTCTGACAAGCGGCGAGGGTGAGGTTATTGACTTCACGAATTTAATTATCGTTGCGACAAGTAACGCAGGCACTAAAAAGGTGCAGGAATATCTTGCATCCGGGAAACGCATTGAGGATATTCGCGAGCAGTTTGTAAAAAAAGATTTGCTGGAATGGTTTAAGCCGGAGTTTATAAACCGATTTGACGATGTAATTGTTTTTAAGCCGCTCTCCGAGGAAAACATTCAGGCTATCGCGCAGTTGATTTTAACTGATATTGCGGGGAAACTTGAGTCTAAAGGGATTAAGCTTCGTATTGCGCCTGGAGCGGTCGTGGAACTTGCCAACTTTGGTTTTGACCCACTGTTTGGCGCGCGCCCATTGCGCCGCGCGATTCAGGATCATGTGCAAAACGCGCTTGCGAATTATCTCATTGCGGGCCAAATCGGGCGGCGCGACACTGTGCATCTAGAGCCGGGCGGCGTGATTCGCATTGAGAAAGCGGCGGAGTTGTAGGCGATTATGGCTTCAGTAAGTGATACAAAGGCTTTGACTTTTCTCCATATCTTTGTTATCCTCGGGTGGTAATACTCACGCCTTAATTAGGAACCCAAACATTATTTATGTTTTTTTGCCAGTCTTCTTTTAACTATTTTTTGAGAACTCTTACAATTGCATAAGAAGAACGGTATATTACGAAAAAAGTGCGCGGGCATTCTAATTACGGATGAAAACAGAAGATGCTTATTACTATTGTATTTATTATTATAGCGCTTGCGATCGGCGTTATCTTCGGTTATAGCGTTCGCGCGTTTATTGTCGCAAAACAGATTGGAAGCGCTGAAAGAAAAGCCAAGGACATTCTTGACAACGCAAAAGATAAGGAAAAGGAAATCCTTATTAAAGCGAAAGAAAAGGCAATCGCCGCGATTGATGAAGTAAAGCGGGAGGAATCAGAATTAAAGCATGAATTGCGCGTTCGTCAGGAACGGTTAGAAAAACGCGAAGAGGTATTTGACGCGAAACTTTTAGAGCTTGAACGTTCTAAGGAAGAGTATCAGAAAAAACTGGCCGATGTTGATGAACTGAAAGCAAAAGCACTGGAAGTCAAAGAAGAGCAGGTGAAAAAATTGGAGAAAATCGCAGGCCTCACGATTGACGAGGCAAAAGAGGTGCTATTCAAAAACACCGAAGAGCGCATCAAAGACGAACTCGCTACGCGCATTCGCAAACTTGAGGCTGAATCATCATACGAAGTTGAGAAACGCGCAAAGCATGTTATCGCAACAGCCATGCAAAGAGTCGCAAGTTCTGTTGCGCAGGAAACTACAATCACGTCAGTTGTGATTCCAAGTGAAGAGATGAAAGGGCGCATCATCGGGAAAGAGGGCAGAAATATAAAGACAATTGAAAGATTGACCGGCACAGAAATCGTGATTGATGAAACTCCAAACACAATTTGGATTTCCGGCTACAGCCCGATCCGCCGTCATTGGTGCAGAATTGCTCTTGAAAAACTTATTTTGGACGGCAGAATTCACCCCGGACGTATTGAAGAAGCGGTTTTGGAGGCGAAAACAGACCTCGCGCGCGATATTCAAAAAGCCGGAGAGGAAGCGGCGTATCAGGCAGGAGTTGTCGGGCTTGATCCGAAACTTATCCGTATTTTAGGCCGCCTGAAGTATCGCACGAGTTACGGACAGAACGTTCTCCAGCACTCGGTTGAGGTTGCGCTCATTTCAAAGATGCTTGCGGAAGAACTTGGCGGGGATGTGGCTATGTGCACAAAAGGCGGACTTCTTCATGATATCGGCAAAGCTGTTGACCACGAGGTTCAGGGCGCGCATCCGGAGATCGGGTACGAGATCATGAAAAAATTCAATCTCCCCGAAGAGATTGCGTACATGGCGATTTCGCACCACGAGGATAATCCTAAAACTTTGGAGGGGATTATAAATAAAGTCGCTGATGCGATTTCCGGCTCTCGTCCAGGTGCTCGTAAAGATACATTTGAAAATTATGTCCAGCGCCTGCAGGAGCTTGAGGACACGGCAAAGCAGTTTAAGGGCGTTTCTCATGTGTATGCGATTTATGCGGGCCGGGAAGTGCGCGTGTTTGTAACGCCAACAGAGATTGGGGATTTAGAGGCCATAAAACTTGCCCGCGATATTGCCGATAAAATTGAAACAGAGTTAAAATATCCGGGTGAAATTAAAGTTACAGTGATTAGAGAAACGCGGGTGGACGAGTATGCAAGATAAAAACCTAAAATTCAAAACTCAAAACTCAAAACTGTTGAAAGTTTTATTTATCGGCGATGTTGTAGGGAAATCTGGCCGCAGGGGCGTAAAAGAGATACTGCCCGCTCTTCGCAAAGAACGCGGCATTGATTTAGTGATTGCCAATATAGAAAATATAGCCCACGGCAAAGGTATAAGCGAGCCGACCGTGCGCGAGATGATGGGAGCTGGAGTTGACGCGTTTACATCAGGCAATCACGTTTGGGCTAAAAAAGAAGGGATTTTTCTTCTTGACAATCCAGAGTTTCCAATTCTTCGCCCGGCAAATTACCCGCCAGGCGTTCCTGGTCGCGGCATGCTTGAAATGAGCGTAAAGAAACAGCCGGTTGTTATCATAAATCTCATTGGACGGGTATTTATGAAGGATGATTTTGACGATCCGTTTCGCGCCTTTGATTCGTTGCTAAAAACTGCGCCGAAAAATGCAATTATTATCGTTGATTTTCACGCCGAAGCAACAAGCGAAAAGCGCGCATTCGGATTTTATGCCGGAGATCGGGCGCATTTAATTTGCGGCACGCACACGCATGTCGGAACAGCGGATACAGTTATTGTGAACGGACGCGCAGGATATGTAACCGACGCCGGAATGACAGGAGCCGAGGACAGTATCCTTGGAGTCGCAAAAGATGGTATTATCGCGCAATTCTTGACACAGCTTCACGCTCGTCATACAATGGTTGACGCTGGGGCGGTTATTTTCAACAGTGTTTTAGCGGAAATAACAGTTGGGAAGTGCGTAAAAATTGAACGATGCGATATGATATTAAATAAAGAAAGGGGGTGATACTATGACAAAAGCAGATTTAGCTCAAAAAGTTGCAGGTGTTTTAGGCACTTCTAAAGTAGATGGGGAAAGAGCCGTGAACACCGTTGTTGACGAGATTATAAAGGCATTAAAGCGCGGGGAGGAGGTTGCGCTTACAGGATTTGGAACCTTTAGCGTCTCAAAACGAAAACCGCGGATGGGCGTTAATCCGCAGAATCCGTCCATAAAGATTCAAATTCCCGCTATGCAGGTGCCAAAGTTTAAGGCAGGCAAGGCATTGAAAGAAGCAGTGAGGTAAAAATAAATATATTTAATTTTACTAAACATCAATAAATCCAGCCCAACGATAATTCATCGGGCTGGATTTTGTTAAAAAATACCTCGCGGAAAAAATCGCCTCAAGATATTAGAGGCATTTACCACTCGCCATGACGCAGAGTATTTTGCCAAACTCGTAGACAATAAAACCATTGCCGATGCAGATATCAACAAAATAGGCTAAAAGTCGATGTTTCCCGTCTTTATTCCCTGTAGGGCGTATATTGACACAAACACGCTCTACAGGTAAACTAGCAATATGAAAGCGACATTATCAAATTCAGATTACTTACGCAATTTTGACCGTTTTATTAGCAGTCTGGATTTTTCTGATCATGAGCATCTTTATATTTATTCTCATCCAAAGTGGATCAATGTACATCCGGCTGTTTTAGCTTTAATTGTAGCAATGGCAATGCGGGCAGGTAAACAGAATGTTATGTTTGAAAATATCACAGCAACTTCCGGTTCATATCTTGATCGTATGGGGCTTTTTGAATTCACACATCAAAAGTCGCCATATACTATTAACAAGAAAGAAGAATCGGGAAGATTTATACCCATCACGATTATCAAAAATTCTACCGAGCAGTCAAAATTTATTACAGACATGATTCCTCTTTTGCATTTACCTGCTAATAAAACGGATGCTATTAAATATACGATCGGGGAACTGCTTCGTAATGTATTGGAACACTCAGGAAGTACGGATGGAGCTATTGTCGCGGCTCAATACTATAAAAAATCAAACACAATTCGTATTGGTATTTGTGATGGTGGTATCGGTATTAAAAAGAGTCTGCAACACTATTGGGCTTCCCGGTCAAAGACAGATATAGAAGCAATCAAATGGGCAATGGTTCCCGGTATTTCTGGAACAACGCGAAAAGAAGGCGGAACGGAAGATAATGCTGGTGCCGGATTATTTTTCATTAAATCTATTGCGCAAGTAGCACGTAACTATTTCATGATTTACAGTGGATCCGGTATTTACAAACTGCTACTTCACGATAAGAGAATAGAGAAACCACGGCTCCATCCCGATCCGGATGATGATCGTCATTCCGAACGCGACGACGCCCCTTATTTTCAAGGGACACTGGTGGCAATAGATTTATCCCTTGAAAACAAATCTGAATTTACGCACCTTCTCTCTGCGATACGAGAAGTTTACGGCAAGGCGGTTAGAGATCGTAAACGAAAGAAATATAAAGAACCAAAATTTATATGAGAATACTAATCAAGATTAAAGATCTTGCCGGTGATTTTGCAGAAAATAAAGATGTAGCAAAAGACTTACGGATCACCAAGATTATGCCGACCTTAGCAGATGGTAAAGAGGTTGTATTAGATTTTTCTGGAGTCAGCGGTACAACTCAATCATTTATCCATGCATTGATTTCTGAACCAATTCGGCAGTTTCGTGATGTGGCCTTAGAAAAGATGCACCATAAAAATTGCTCTGATGTTGTAAAGGAAGTTATTAAAACTGTGTATGAATATATGCAGGAAAGTCTTGATTCGGAAAATTATGAAGAATAACAGTAATAAATACAATCTGGTTGCGCAGAGTCCACAAAGCACACTTGAACGTGCGTTCATTGAGCAGTTAGGCGCGCAGGCGTATGAGTATTTACATATCACATCTGAAACCGAGAGGTGTTTTCTCCGCTCCGCTCCGAAAACGATTTATTTATAAGGGGAAAACGGATATAATAAAACTGTTTAACTTGGATATAAAACTATGGCAAAAATTAACGAAGCAACGGATACAGATTTAAAAATCATAGAAGAACTAAAAAAACTCAGCTGGAAAGTCGGAGATACTTTGTTGTATCAACAAGAATACGCATTAACCCCAGAGCAACAAAAATTATTTGAAGGGAAGAAAAGTGTTAAACCAGATATTACACTTTTAGATTTAAATCATAATATAGTCGCAATCTTTGAGAATAAATTTGAAGATGAGAAAAAGGCACTTACAAAACTTCGCACACTTTACGCAGGGGTTTTGAAACCGCGCTTTTTGTATACTTGTTCACCAGAAAGAATCCTTTTTTATGATACCGAGTGGAAAGGTCTTGAGGCTGGCGAATTTCGTCAAGTCAACAGTTTGATGTCGCTTGAAGAAATGCAACTCAAAATAGAACAGGCAAGAAAAATAAATCTTGATCGAGAAATAACGATTGATAAGGGTATTGCAGGAGGAATTAACCCAAGCTGCGGCAAAGAAACCTACTATCAAGCCGAATGTATTCAAGCGCTTATTCAAAAATACAAAGAAGGCAAACAAAAAATGCTTGTGCATATGGCGACTGGGCTGGGTAAAACCAGAACAATGGTCGCTTTTACTAAAGCACTTTTGGAATACAACATGGCAAAGCGAGTTTTATTTGTAGTTGATCGCGTTATGCTTGCCGAGCAAGCTATCAATGACGGATTTTCGCTCATCAGTAAAGAATATTCAGCCGTTCGTATTACTTCCGGTAATTACAAACAATACAAAAACGCGCAAATTCATGTTGTGGTTATTGATACGCTAGAGAATATTTATCAAAATATTCCAAGCACTTTTTACGACTTAATTATTGTTGATGAATGTCATCGCTCAATCAATATCAACCGCAAACTTATTTTTGATCATTTCCTATGTCCGCGCGTTGGATTGACTGCTACCCCAAGAACAGCAGTCGCCAAGAATAGTGCAACAATTCCTGACGAAGATTTGGCAATTTTAGATACATACAAATTATTTGGCTGTGAAACTGGCGAGCCGGATTATCAATTCGACCTTACTCGCGGTATTGACGAAGGATTTTTAGCTCCTTATTCGGTGCTATCCATTGAAACCGAGTTAATCAAAACCGCTAAAGAAATCGGTGTAGAATTTGACCATTATATCGACCCGGAAACCGAGGAAGTGGTAAATCTTGAAAGCTCAAAAAAAATAAAACTGGAACAGTTAAACCGTAAATTTATTGCATGGAATAACTGCTTAAGAATTGCCGAAGAACTGAAAGCCAATACGGAATATGGCGAAAAAGTAATTTTGTTTGGCGTAAGTCAAGCGCACGCCGTTCAATTGGTTAAAGCCATAAATCAGGTCTTTAAAACAAGCGAGGACGAATTATCGCCTCGTTATGCAGAAGCAATTATTTCAGAAAACGACGAGCTTAACGCCATATTTAAGAAATGGTTCAAAGATCAAAATCACAAGCCTTTTGTTGCGGTGTCAGTAGATATTATGAGTACCGGCGTTGACATTCCTTGTGTCCGCTATATTGCTTTTGCCAATCTTACAAAATCGGTCGGCAAATATATTCAAATGCTCGGGCGTGGAACTCGCCTTGATCCTAAAACCGGAAAATTCAGTTTTAAGGTTTTGGATTTCGTCGGTCTGTGCCAAAAAATGGAAGATAATGGCAAGGGCACGGCTAAAGAAAATAAGAAAATTATTTCAATGGCTGGTGGCACAACAAGTCAAGGTACTGGTTCAGGCACACATGGCACAGGTCATTCCGGAATAATTGATAATCCGGATCCGGCACATTTAATACAGCGTGTTTATTTACACGGCGATAGCATAAAAGTAATAGACAATATTCCTATTGAGAAAGCCAAAGAAATTTTTGAGGAAGAAATAAATACAAATGCTACGCCGGAAATAGTTGAAATAAAAGAGAAAGTAAAAGCAGATGCAAATTACGAACCAAGTGAGCAAGAAATTGATGAAATAAAAGTTTGGTCCAAAAATCCAAATGTCTATCTTGACGAGGGGCAATTGCAAAAGGCGTATGACTTTGAACAAGGTTCGATTTGGGATTTCTTTTTACACGCGCTCAAAATCAAAAAAATTCCAACCCCCAAAGAACGAGTCGAGAAAGGTTTTGATTCTTATGTTCAAACATACAATTTTAACGACAAACAAATTCAGATTTTGCGCGATATGAAAGATATTGTTTCGGCAAATATTGCTGAGAAAAAGAGGATTTCACCGCAAGATGTGTTTAATAATCCGGTATTTGTAAGAATTATCGGTGCGGATTATCAGGAGGTAAATCAAACTTTTGATAACCGTTTCCCTCAAGTTTTTGAGGAATTACAATCAACATTTAAGGTATAAACTATGGGAAGATCAACAACACATTACGCGGACAGCGAAACAAATAATATCCTAAAAAGGCTTCATAATAAGCTCCGCCCTGCTGGTACGCCAGTTGAAAGAGTGGAATATATTATCGAGCTTCTTTTGCTTCGCATTTTTGAGGCCAAGCTTAAACAAGAGGAATCATTTAAACCGCTTCGCAATCTTTTTTCCGGTGAAAATTATCGTCTGCTTTTTTCTCATTTGCTTTCTCTAAACGGCGAACAAATTTTGTCAGAGCTCAATAAAAACATTTTTCCTTTTTATTCCACGATTCTTTCCAAAGCGCGCACGGTGGTAAGCGGTAATCTTCCACAAAAAATGCAAGACCAACTGGTTTTAATGGAAGAAGTTTTTGCCAATTCCAACTTTACCAACAATGTCAAAGGCGGAGTGATTGCCGAAGTGATCGGCATGGTGAACGAAATTGACGAAAAATATATTTTAAAAACAGATTTACTAGGAGATGCAATAGAATCGGCTCTTTCTGAAACAGGCGGAACCAAAGATTTAGGACTTTACCGAACACCTGATCATATCCGTCAAATGATGGTAGAAATGGTTGATCCGGATTTTACCGATACTATTTTTGATCCGGCTTGCGGTACCGCCGGTTTTCTCTTTGACGCTTACGATTATGTGATAGAAAAAGCGCGTCAAACACGCCAGTTTCCAGCCGAGAATATCGCCAACATGTTTTATCGCACCGGAATCTGTGGAATTGAATATCAAGGCAGAATCCGCAAAATGGCGGCGGTAAATATGTATATTCGCGGACTAAATCCGCACAATATCGACCAAGGCGACAGCCTCAAGATGTATGACCCATCGCGCGATGGAGGAAGTAAAAGCGTAGTGATTGCCAATCCGCCTTTTGGAGCTGAACGAGATCAGCCGGCATATCCAAATGTTTGGGAGGAATACTCTAAAGAAACCGAAACTACCATTTTGTTTGTAAAATTGATGTTTGATTTGCTCAAAGACAAAGGACGATGTGCCGTTGTTGTTTCCGAAGGCTTTTTGACTTGGGGGCAAAACAGCGCCTGTGCACTTCGTAAAACGCTCTTGAATGAAGCCAATTTACGAGCGGTTATTTCACTTCCTCAAGGCGTGTTTGTGAGCAAAAGCGGTCAAGGCGCCAAAACCTCAATTTTTTATTTTGAAAAAGGTCAGCCAACTGATTTTGTCTGGTATTACAAAATAGAAAATGACGGCTTCTCAATTGGAACTAACAGAAAACTGATTGAAGGCAATCAAATTCCAGAGCTTTTGAAATTATTTAAAGAAGTAAAACAAGGCAAAAAACTACACGACACCAAACACAGCTTTTGCGTATCCAAAGAGCAAATTGAAACGCTAGATCCAAGAATTGCCAAGAGAATTAAAAAAGACGTAAGCGAAAAGACCAAAGAGAAAAATGCCAAAAAGCGCGAAAAACTGGTGGCGGATCTAGATAAGAAATTGGAAAGCAAAAAAATCAGCAAGGAAATGTATGACGAGAAATTGTGGCAATTTGATAATATCATTGACGGACAAATTGACAATGAAGTCGCCAAGGCGATTGAAAAAGCGCATAGTTATCATTTTAACCTGCAAAATTACCGCAGTAGCTTGTCTGATGAACAGATAAAAGATTGGCAAGAAACCTTAAAAGGCGTGGAAATAAAAAACGGCTCCAAGATTGATAAACACTATCAAGAATTGCAAAAAGCTGACCCAAAAACCGCTTTGCAAATACTCGCTTCGTTTGACGCGCAAAACGCTCTACAAATGGATATTGCGCGGGAGTATTTGAGCAAGCTGGATAAAAAGATTTTAGAGGGTGATAATAAACTTGCCAAACTTTTTGAGATTTTGAAAGAAACAAAAGTTTTTTCATTCGTTCCCCTTTCTGAAATTATTACTGAGTATAAGTTGCCAATAACCATTGAAGATGAAACTCAATATAAACAAGTATCCGTAAGACTTTATGGAAATGGAGTGTCTTTAAGAGAAATTCAAAAAGGTACAGAAATTCTTACAAAAAAACAATTTTTAGTAAAAAGCGGAACTTTAATTTACGGAACTCAGAATTTAGCAAGAGGAGCTATTGGAGTTTTGCCAGCGGAATGTGATGGCGCGGTTATTACTCAAAATATGAGAGTGTTTGAAACAAGCGATTTCGTAAATCAAAAATACTTAGAGTATATTTTACAATCAAAACGCTTTGTTTCTATTGTTGAAGAATTAGAGCATGGTGCGGCTAGGGCTTATATTTATCCTGAAAGTTTTTTGCCAATCCAAATCCCACTCCCACCACTTGAAGTCCAAAACGAAATCGTGGAAAAAATCGAAAAGCAAAAGCAGATTATTGAGGGGGCTGAGAGGATTGAAACTTTCTCAACAATTGCTAAAAGTGTTTTTGTTGGTGAAAAAACCTACCTGAAAGAAATAGCAAGCATTCAAAGAGGAAAATTTTCAATTCGTCCCAGAAATGACCCAAGTTATTACAACGGGAAATTTCCGTTTATTCAGATAAATGATATTCCTAGAAGCTTTGAAAAGATAATAAAAAGTTATTCTCAAACCTTAAATGAAAAAGGAATTACTGTTAGTAAAAAGTTTGAAAAAGGAACATTGGTGATGAGTATTGCGTCATCTATTGGAGAAGTTGGCATTTTAGATTTTGACTCATATTTTCCTGATAGCATTGTTGGGATTCGAGCAAATGAAAAAACTACAAATGATTATTTATTTTGGTATTTTAGAGCATTCCAAAATGAGGTTGATGCATTATCTTCTATTGCAACACAAAAAAATATCAATGTTGAAAAATTAAATGAATTTCAGGTAATTCTTCCCCCTCTCAAAACCCAACGCCAAATCGTGGAAAAACTGGACAAGCAAATGCAAGCGTTAGAAGGCGTGCAACTGCTCAAATCAGAAGCACAAAAACGAATTGAAGAAATTTTGGCGGGATTATGGGGAGAATAATTTTGTTTACTAGTCTTATGAATACAGATTTTCACAACAGCGACGAATACAAAAAGATATTTTTATTCCACGAAACAATCGCGGACAGAATAATCTCGCGCGAAAGCGGCTGGCTTGAATTCAAAGAATCGTTTCACTGGAACTCTAAAGATAAATACGCCAAAAGCATGGTTGCTTTTGCCAATAATAAAGGCGGATATATTGTTTTTGGTATCAAAGACAAACCGCGTGATCTTGTCGGACTACAAAGTAATAATTTTGAAGAGGTGGATGAAGCTAAAATTACCGCGTATCTAAACAGTGTTTTTGCCCCAGAAATAATTTTTGAAAAATTTGTAATAACCGTAAATACCAAAAAAATTGGATTATTATATACGCAACAAGCAAAGACAAAACCGATTGTGTGTCTAAAAAATGATGGCGAATTAAAAGAGGCGGATATTTATTATCGCTACAATGCAAGAAGTGAAAGGATAAAATATCCGGAAATAAAAGCGATGTTTGATTTTGTTAAAGAAGAGGAAAGAAAAGGCTGGTTGGAGCATTTTGAAAAAATATCAAAAATTGGCCCAACAAATGCGGCAATTATGGATACTATCGGCGGAGAAATAACCGGGAAAGGTGGAACGCTTGTCATAGATAAAAAACTGATTCCAAAATTAAAATTTATAAATCAGGGTAATTTTCAAGAAAAAGGAAAACCTGTATTAAGACTTATTGGAGATGTCAAACCAGTTTCAATAATTGCAGGAAAAAGTAAAAACGGTTTAGGCGTTCAAATAACAGATGATCCAAATGCGCCAGCCATGAGGCTTGAAGAGGAAGAAATTTTAAAGGAAAAATATCCGCTTGATTACAGAGCGTTAGTCAAAGAACTTTCAAAAACATACTCTGATTTTAAAATCAATAGTAAATTCCATAAATTAAGAAAGGAATTGATGAAAGATGAAAAATTGAGCAGGACGCGTTATCTTGATCCTAATAATACAAAAAGTTCCAGAAAAGATTTTTATAGTCCGAATATTGTGAAAAAGTTTGAAAATGACTATAAAAAAAATAAATAAGATGTTTTCGGTCGGGGCAATTCACCCCTAACCCATCTGCCCAAAATCAAAAACAGAAACCAAGATCAGCGGCGATCTGGATGAGATTTTTAATTAGTGTAATCTGTGAAAATTTTTACTTCTATCAAAGTCGTGTTCGCGAGCCACAGAGACTGCGATAATGATCCAAAATAAAAGCGAAAGATCGTTTTTTAAGTACGGCGTATCAACAAATCCATGGAGAAGAATGCTTGTCATCGCGGCGGCGCTCGGAAGAATAAGAGTATTATTTTCCTTAAAGTAGGAGCGGAGCGTTTCGGAATAAAAAATGAGAATAATCCAAAGAAATGCCGCAAGCGAGAGAACTCCATTTTCAACTAAAAGCGCGAGATAAATATTATGCGGCCATAAAACATCTTTTTCAATCGGCTGTTTTTCGCGCGGAAGTTTTTCTATATGCGAGATGTATTCGTCATGAAATCCCCCGAGCCCGGAACCTGTAATTGGTTTATAAGTTATCATACGAAGCGTATGAGCCCATACTTCGAGCCTTGTTTCAAACGAGTTTATGTTCCAAAACGAGTTATAGTGCGTTTTTGATTTTTGGTATCCATAGAACCCCAGCGTGATGAGAGCTAGAGAAATGAAGACAAGCATGACGAGTTTTTTTGCCGTTATTTTTTTATGGAAGAGAGCTAAAAATATGATTCCGCCTCCTGCCGCAAACCAGCCGCCGAATGATTTGGTTAAAATGATAGTCGCGGCTGATCCGATAAGCCACAGAATACAATAGATTTTTTGCCATCGGGCAATGGCTGGTCGCGAGGTAACGAGATAACCCAAAATCAGAAGCGAGAGCGGCACAAGATACATTGAAACGTAATTCGGGGATTCAAAAAAACTGTCCAGTCTGCCTGGTATTGAAAGCCCGACGCCTAGAGCGTATTCAAAAATGCCGTAGAGCATAATTGGCATAGAGGAGAATGAAAGCGCGTATAACATTCGTTTCAGCACTTTTTCGCAAGTGAGTTTGTCAAGGAGGAGAATTGAAAAAAGCAACGGATCAAAAAACCACGCTTTAATAATGCCGAGCGCGCGCATTTGATCCGGAGATGCGAGAACCGAAACAAGCGCGGCAAATAAAAAGATCAGCGCGGGGATAATGTAGTGTTTGGCGCCGTGAAGCGCGTAGTACCAGTGCGGCGCGAGCGTTTTTTTTCGGACGTGTTTGTAGAGCGATATTGCAGAAACAGTGTATATTGCAAGTTCAAGCCAAGTTGTAGGGACGAGCCATACATTTCCCCGCAATAGATATCCAGGGATAGTCGCTAAAATTACATAAATACCGTAGTTCGTGTTGCGATACGCAAGATATGCAAGAATGAGTAAAGGTGGAATGAAGAATATGATGTTCATATATCTTTTCAGCGTTTTGATTTTGCAAGCGGCATGGAGATGAAAAAGGTTGTTCCCTTCTCCTCTGCCGAATGGAACCATATTTCCCCGCCCTGTTTTTCAATCAGCATCTTTGCATACGCGAGGCCCAAGCCGCTTCCGTCAGGGCGCAAAGAAAGCGCATTTTTTGCCCGGAAAAATTTCGTGAAAATATGCGCGTGCGCGTATTGCGGGATGCCGATACCAGTGTCGCTGATGCGGATAACAGCGCACCGCCGATCTTTTAATTTTTCAATTGCGCATGTGATTGCTCCGTTAATAGGGGTGTATTTGACAGCGTTGTCAAAAAGTATTGAAAGAGCGGTTGTCAGATACTCTTTATACGCCATTACAGAAATTTGATTTTCAGGCAGTTTCATATCGCATCTTTGTTTTTTACGATCCATGCCTGGCCCGTATATTGCCCGCACTTGGGTTAAAAGTTCGTTAATTTGCACCGGCGCAAGCAAGATTTTTTTTGACTCTCCTTCTATGCGCGCGATTTCAAGTAATTGATTGATCGTCGTTGTCATCTGTTCAACTGAACTATCCATTGTGTTTAACAGATCTTGCGCTTCCGGGTCTGTCGGCTTGAAGATGTTTTGCAAAAGCGATAACGACCATTTGATCACTGTAAGCGGGGTGCGAAGCTGATGCGACGAGATTGAAACAAAATCATCTTTTAGTTTGCCTGCATTTTGCACTCTCTCATACAATTTCGCATTTCCCCATGCGATACTAAACGGCACGCTTAGGTGGTTCAAAGCAAGCGTTTCGCGGAGGGAATACTCTTTAAGTGAACTATGTTTTCCTATTATAATAAATCCGATGAATGCGCTGTGGTGCGCGAGAGGAAGCGCGAGGCGTCCGTTGTAGCTTTGGAGCAGTTTGTTTATTTTAGCGAGTATAGAATTTGTTTTCGACTCTGGAGTCAAGTCGCGTATGTCAAGGAGTTCAGGATGCTCAATAAAAAATTTTTGAAATTCGCGTGAAATAGTAGCTTCTGTAGTTTGTATACGCAAAATATCGTCGTTTTTATACACGTTCCAACGCATTTCTTGCGGCTGAAATATCAAAACAACGCTTGATTCAATCCGCAATTTTTCTTTGAGAAATATAAAAATAGTCGTAAGCAGAGTTTCAGGATGGGTTAAGTTGCGCAATTCTTTGTTGAATTCTGATATTTCGGACTGGAAGTTAATTTTTTCTCTGAAAAAGAGCCGATCGATAAGCGATTGGCTTTTATTTTTAAGAAACGCAAATCCGTAGAGCGTGCCGATAAAAAGCAAAGCGCGCGTAAAAAATACGCGCGTGTTTTCATTTGGCGGAGACAGAGTAAGAAAAATGCTTACATAAATAAGAAAAAGAACAGCTGTTAATAGAACGTAGCCGATCGTTTTCCCGAGAATAATTGTTATGTCCGAGAGCCGATGTCGGATGATAAAATACCCCATCAGAGTTATGAGAGTTCCGACAAATAAGAACCCTGGCGGCGGGAACGGAAAAGGAATTCCAAACGATGGAAGAAAATCCATAGCCGCGAGAAATGCTAGCGATCCGGAAATGAGCGCCATCAAGCGCCATCGCCGTTCTTTTAGCTCCGCGGTTTTGTACTGGATGAAAAGATTATATGTGAATGCAAACATTGCGCATGCAAAAAGGGCGACAACAGCAAATCCAAGCGGTCCGAGCGAGATGTAATAACCCCATTGATACAGGGTGACGCCGGTAACTAAAATTGGATTATTGATGAAAGTGGCAATGAGAGCGGTTATGATCCACCCCGCATACATGATTTTTTTTTGATTCCATCGTTCCGTGTAATAAATAGAAAAAGTGTATGCGACTATCGGGATGCATGTTACTCCCAAAAAACCGATTTTTGCGAGCAAAAGCGCGGTTTTCGCATCTTGCGTTGAATAGGAGGCGATGCCCATGCTTGTAAGCCATAGAAATACCGGAAATTGCATAATGAAAAAGGCGCGATGGAGCGGAGAACGCGGATTTTGGATCAAAATTACAATTCCCTGAATTAGGAGAAAGAGTCCGACCAGGAATTGAGGAACAGAAAAAAGCATAATAATATCATACACCCTCTCCGAGAATTACAAAAGTTTTTTCTTGACAAATAATTTTATCTATTCTACAATATGTACATAAATTGTACACATTATGAAAGCAGACGTCCCTTATTTTAGAATATCTCATTTAGAGGTGTTTTTGCCCAATGTAAAAAGAACTTCACTATACAGGGCAATTACCAGGTGGACAAAAAAGGGCATCATCATTAAGTTAAAAAAAGGATACTATGTAACAAAAGAATATGTGGAAAAACATCGTATGGAGAAAGAGTATTGGTACTACCTTGGGAATATTTTGCGATACCCCTCTTACGTCTCTGGTGTCTATGTGTTGCAGCATTATCATATACTTACTGAAGTTACCTATCCCATTACTTCTATAACCACAAAATCAACGCGCGCATATTCCAACCCTTTGGGAGATTTCATTTATTACTCCATAACCCCGTCGCTTTATACTGGATACGAGCGGCTTTTTTATTATAACGAGCCCATTTATGTTGCGACAAAAGCAAAGGCGTTATTTGATTATTTGTATATGAAGTATGGTAAAAGCAAAGCGACGAGAGAACACATAATTGTCAAAGAGCGTTTAAATTTAGAAAGCTTTACCGTCGCTCAAAAAAAAGAATTCAAAAGTTACTGCGTTATGTCTCGAAAAAAAGTTTTGCAAACACTCGCCCTTGAAAATTTCCAGGGCTAACAAACATGAACAATCTGCTTTTAGAATTAAAAACAATCGCGGATCAGGCAAGGCACGAAGACGCCTCTTTTGATAGTATTCGCGTCCGCTTAAAAGAAGTGCTGCATTATTTTGTCTTGGACTGTATTTACAATTCCGAGTTTAAGGACATGATATTTTACGGAGGCACTTGTTTAAGGATAGTGCATAATTTAGGGCGCATGTCGGAAGATTTGGATTTTGAGTGGAGCAGAAACGACTTTGAGAAGTTGGCGGCTGCACTGGAGAGCTATTTTAAAAAGGATATACAAGTGCATACAAAAACGCAAGTGAACACGGAAAACGCGATTTGCCGCATTACACTTTCTTTTGCAGTTTTGCGCGAACTGGGGTTGTCATCTTTCAAGGAAGAAACTTTACGGATTAAAGTAGAAATACGGTTCGTAACCGCTGATTATCTAGTTTCTATTACGCCAGTACATACACCAAAAACAGCATACGGGAAATCGTTTGTGCTCAAGCACTACGATTTACCTACGCTATTTGCAGGCAAACTCTCTGCAATTTTAGATCGCCCTAAAAAAGGATTCACTGCCGGTGATCCGCAAGAGGGCATAAATTTTAAGGGGCGCGATTTTTTTGATCTTTTATGGTATATGGAGAAAGGAATTATCCCCAACAAAAAAATGCTTGAAGCAAACGGCCATGCCATGAGCATTGGAGAAGTGTTTGATATAATCAGTATTTTTATAGCGCAAAGGGATATGGAAAATGGATTGAGGAAAGATCTTGAACCGTTACTTAAAAATCAGCGATTTGTGGCAAATTTTGTTGAGACATTTCGTGATGTGTTTACGCGGTTAAAACAGGAACGGTATACTTCAAGGAAGATAGAGCGGTTGGAGCGAGTAAAGGTAAGCCAAGATTTTCACAATGATAATCATTCTTTTATTTTTCAGTACAATACCGTAGATAGCTCTATGTTGATTACATTTACTTTTATGCTCACTTGGGAATTTTTGCAATATAGCGGTAGCGGTAAAGCAGGTGTTCCACTGGATTCCGTAAACCAAGATATCATTTTTACTCAAGGATCAGTACACAAAAATGCAAACCAATATGTTCCACTCTTGAACCGCAAAATAGATGAATATCTGAAACAGCACAATAATGAGGTTTATTTTGAGCAGTGGAAATCAAAGCTTATTCGAACTTCAACCGGTAACAATTTTAATCCTGAAAAAGAGATTGTCTTTACAGATGCTAATGAGCTTTTGAATAAAGCAGTAACTTTAGAAGAACTTGCCATGACGGCGCAATAGTCATTTGACAAATTTTAATCTGTAGATTATTATCGTAATATGTTAATATACATGTTATGAAAGCACAGTTTGCGCAAATTCATCATCATCTCTTAATCCCCTATATGCTCTTAAAGAAGCGGCAATAATGAGTTTGTGATCAGTAGTTTATAAATATCCCTTCTTTAAACGAGAGGGGATTTTTGTTTGTATAGAGCGAAAAAATATGAAACCAAACGGCAACAACGTAAAAATTGCGATTCAGAAAGATGGAAAACTTGCAGAAGATTCGTCGCAACTTTTGAAACAGGCGGGATTTATTTTTGAAGCGGGGAAAGGCAAGCTTCTTGCATCGTGCGAAAATTTTCCGCTTGATATTTTATTTGTGCGAGATGACGATATTCCAGAATATGTACGCGATGGCGTGTGTGATTTAGGCATAGTGGGGCAGGATATTTTAAGACAAGGCAATTTTCAACTTACAACAATTACGGAGCTTGGCTTTGGCAAATGCCGGCTTTCTATCGCGGCGCCAAAGGAAAGCGGTATCGCAGATGTCCGCGAACTTGAAGGGAAAACGATTGCGACATCTTTTCCAGCCATCCTTGCCGAATATCTAAAAGCTAACGCAATTCAGGCTCATGTCATCACCATTTCCGGATCAGTTGAAATTACGCCGGCATTAGGAGTTGCAGACGCGATTTGCGATCTTGTTTCAACTGGAAGCACATTAAAGATCCATGAATTAGTTGAAATTACAACTATATTTAAATCAGAGGCAGTGCTTGTCGGGCAAACTAAATCATCTAGAAACGAAAGAAAAGCGCAACTCATTGAAAATTTTACCCGCCGCATTCGCGCTGTCCTTACCGCTCAAAAAACCAAGTATATTCTTCTCAATGCCCCGAAAGATAAGGTGAGCGAGATTGCGCAGGCGATTCCGGGCGTAAAAAGTCCAACCGTACTGCCTCTTTATGATCCAGATTGGGTTTCAATTCACTCTGTGGTGAGCGAGGATGTTTTTTGGGAAACAGTTGATAAATTAAAATCACTCGGCGCGCAGGAAATTCTTGTGCTCCCGATTGAAAAAATGATTCTATGATAAACGAAAAAAATAATACTTTTGAAAAAGCATCGCGAAGCGGTATTCAAGTGTATGAATGGGCAAAAGCGCCAGAGGAGATTAAGGAAAAAATTATGCGCCGCGCGCAAGCTGATATGGGGGCAATAGAAAAAGAAGTGGCGCAGTGGATTGCAAAGCTTGTGCAAGGAGGAGACAAGGCGATGGTTGAATATGCGCAAAAATATGATGATCCGAAGTTTGCGCTTGAAAAACTCCGGGTGAGTGATGCGGATATAAAAGAGGCATACGAAAATACAGATACCAAAGTATTGCAGATGATCCGCGAACAAATCCGCATCTCCCGCGCGTTTCATGAGGAGCAGGCGAAACGCATAGAAAAAATATGGCAGATAGAAACTGTTCCGGGCGTAATCACTGGCGTAAAAAAAACGCCTATTGAGTCTGTCGGGCTGTATGTTCCGGCTGGGAAAGCGCCGCTTCCAACAGTTGCGCAGATTTTAACGGTTGCGGCAAAAACCGCTGGAGTTCCGCGAATAGTTGTATGTTTTTCGCCTACAGACAAACACTATGAAATTATCGTAGCGGCAAACCTCGCAGGGGCAGACGAAATATATCGCGTGGGCGGCATTGCGGCGATCGCGGCGCTTGCTTATGGAACAGAGACCATCAAGCCAGTCTGTAAAATTGCGGGTCCGGGAAGTCCGTATGTGCAGGCGGCAAAACTCCAAGTTGCTGGGCGCGTTGGTATTGATATGCTTTCTGGTCCATCAGAAGCTTTGATAATGGCAGACGAAACTTCTAATCCAGCATATTTGGCCGCAGACATTTTAGCGCGTGCTGAACATGGAGGAGATTCTGCCGGAGTTCTAGTAACGTATTCTTACGAAATCGCGCGAAAGACTAAAGAGGAAGTGGAACGACAATCCCCGACTCTCTCGCGGCAAAAGTACATTCAAGAGGCGCTTGCAAAGTATTGCGCGATTATTGTCGTTTCAAGCGAGGAAGAGTTGATTGAATTCGCAAATGAATACGGAGCCGAACACCTTGAGATACAAACAAGGGAGCCGGAGCGAATTTTTGCCCTTGTTAAGAATGCGGGCTCGGTTTTCTTGGGGGCTTACGCGCCGGTTGCGGTTGGCGATTACGCAAGCGGCACCAATCATTGTTTGCCAACTGGCAGGGCAACAAAATTTTCATCGCCCATTGGAATTGAAACGTTTATGAAAACAATTCAGTTTCAACGATTAAGCCGTAACGGACTTAAAACCTTGCAACCGATCGTGCAGGCAATTTCTCGAATTGAGGGATTAGACGCGCACGAGAGGTCGGTAAATATACGATTTGACGACTATGACAATTGAACGAGTACAAAACAAAGAAACTGATTTTTTATCCATGAGTGCCCCCCAACTTAAAGACGAGCTTATTGCCGTAACAGTTGGCGGGGCAACAGGAGAGATTGATAATAGTAAACGCGCTCTGCTGTTTTGCGAATATGTGCAACGCGCATTTCCGAAGATTGCCATTTCTTCTCTTACCCCTTTTGACACCGCAGTGGCGCTGAATTCTATTTTTGCCACGGCAGAAGTAGTGAAAGAAGGAAAACCTATTTCAGTATTTGTTAAAATTCATATTGAATCTGGAACCAAAAGTGTGAGCGCCGTTGGTGTAGAAGGGGAGTATCAAAATGCGCGCTGTCTTATAGATGCGGGACTGCCTGTTCTTGCGCCTATTGCAACGAGCGAGAATAAAAATTATCCACTGCTCATGTATCCAAAGGTGGAATCTCAAACACTGTTTACCCTTTTGGAGGCCTCGTATGCGGAAAACAAAGCGCGTCTTGGGTATGATGATTTTGCGCTCTTGGCTGAAATGGATAAAAAAATTCAAGAATCAGACAAGGAGTCGTTTCAGTATATTACTCCAGAGAACGCGCGCGAAAGTATGGTGCAAACGCTTTTTTTAGAGAGGTTTGGGCAAGGGAAGCGCGTTGATGAATGGTATTCCAAAGACGCTAATTTTTTCTTGCCGGGCATTGAGGGTGGAATAGATTTTGGCGCACTTCGCATGGCTTCATGGAATATAAACGGAGTGCGGTATGTGGAGACGCTGGAAGGCATAATTGCGCATGCGCGCCGTGTTCTTTCTTATGATGGCGAGGATAAAGTTGCGGCGATTATTTCTCATGGAGACGATCACGCGGGGAATGTGTTTGTAGACCGCGCGGAAAAACGCGCTTTCGTGTTTGATCCGGCCTTTGCCGGCATTAATCCCGCGTGCCTGTCGCATCTAAAAGCTTTTGCGCACACGGGGTTTCTTCCTATGGGAGGGATGTATTATAATTCGCGCTTGAAAACCTGTTCCTATGAGTTTGACAGGGGAAACAATATGATGAAGGTGATGATTGATTTTAGTTCCGCTCCCGCGTATGAAGCTCATAGCGCGATAGCGAAAAGTATTTTAGAGAAACGCATTGTGCCGCTTTTTGAACGCGCAGTTGAGGGTGGTATTGATGGAGAGAAAGAAAAACAGCGTATCGCGCTTGGGCTTGCCGGGTGCGCGCTTCTTACTATCCACATCGGACAACTTCTTGAAAGAGGAGATGGCAGAGGTGTCGGGCTATTGCCAATGACAATACTGTGCGCGGAGCTTCAGGGGCTACCGATCCTTGACGAGTTGCGGTTACGATTGCAAGAAGCGCGAGGGGTAAAGAGACCATTGACCATGTCATAAAACACAAAGGCGTGATTGTGGAAGTAAAAGATGCGATAGACTAATTTCTAATTTCCAAATCTCAATGATCAAACCGTCTGTAACAATTCTGTATTATGGAGCAGGTAACATTAAAAGCGTTACAAACGCGCTTGATATGATTGGCGCGAAATGGAAAGTAACGAGCAATTCGCGAGAAATCGTCGAGGCGTCAAAAATAATTATGCCTGGAGTAGGATCTGCGAAAGCGGCGATGGAGGAGTTGCAGAAGCGTTGGCTTGTTGAAACGATACGCAATGTTAAAGCACCGTTTTTGGGGATTTGTTTGGGGATGCAGTTATTGTTTGATTATTCAGAGGAGAGGGATGTGGCATGTTTGGGGATTATAAAAGGGCGCGTGAGGAGATTTCAAGGTAAGGGGTTAAAAGTGCCGCAGATTGGATGGAATAGAGTTAAAAATGAAAAGTTAAAAATGAAAAGTGGATCGTACTTCTACTTCGTCCATTCATATTATTGTGTTCCGGAAGATGGCGGAGTAGTTACGGCAACGACAGAGTACGGCGTAGAGTTTGCCTCCGCGGTTCAATATAAAAATTTTTACGGCGTACAGTTTCATCCGGAAAAATCAGGGGAAGCGGGGTTGGAGGTGTTAAAAAATTTCTGTGAATTATAAAATCTATGACAATCATTCCCGCGATTGATTTGCTTCGCGGCCAAGCGGTTCGCTTAAAGCAAGGCGATTACAATCAGAAAACCGTGTATTCAGACGATCCTGTATCAGTGGCAAAAAAATTTGTCTCGCAAGGAGCGCGGTTTTTGCACGTTGTTGACTTAGACGGTGCGCGGACGGGCAAAATGAAAAATCTGACATTGATTTTAGAAATGCGCAAATGCGCGGCGGTTCCTATGCAAGTTGGCGGCGGTATTCGATCCATAGAAAGTGTGGAGTACTTGTTGAAAAGTGGTATTGATAGGGTTGTGCTTGGCACGCGGGTACTTGAAGATACGATATTTTTGCAAAACGCGATCAAGCAATTTAGTTACGAAAAAATCGCCGTGAGCCTTGATGTTAAAAACGGGACTCCAATGGTAAATGGATGGAGAGAAAAGGGTTTGAAAAGTGTTGAATCACTGTTGCAGTTTTTTAAGGACGCCGGAGTTTCGTATCTTATTTATACCGATATTGTCCGCGACGGAATGCAAACAGGTCCGAATTTTCAGGCGATAAAAAAAATCATCCCCTTCGGATTTCAACTTATCGCTTCAGGCGGAGTGTCGCGTTTGGCAGATGTGGAGAGGCTTGAAGAAATGGGTTTGTATGGATGTATTGTGGGACGGGCGATGTATGAAGATAAAAATTTTTTAAACAATGCTAACCAAACGAATTATCCCGTGTCTTGACATTAAAGACAACCGCATCACAAAGGGAGTACAATTTAAGGACCACAAAGATATGGGCGATCCGGTAGAACGAGCGCGGTTTTACTATGAACAATGCGCAGACGAGCTGGTGCTCTACGACATCATGGCAAGTCCGCAAAAACGCGGACCAAATTTTTCTTTGATAGAACGAGTGGGAAAGAGAATTTTTATTCCCTTTGCGATTGCTGGCGGCGTTCGCTCGGTTGAAGACGCAAGAAGGGCGCTTAACGCCGGCGCGGATAAAGTTTCTATAAATACGCCGGCGCTTGAGAATCCAGATTTAATCAATAAATTGGCAGAGAACTTTGGCTCGCAGTGCGTAGTTATTGGAATTGATGTCAAAGATGGGTGGGTTTATAAAAATACCGGCAGCGCGCGCGAGACACAAAAAACGAAGTGGAGTGTAATTGATTGGGCAAAAGAAGTAGAACGCCGCGGCGCCGGCGAGATCGTATTGAACACAATGCAAACCGACGGCATGCGGGCGGGGTACGATATAAAAACGTGCCGCTCGGTTGCGAAATCAGCGCGCATTCCAGTCATTGCCTCTGGCGGAGCGGGAACACGCGAGCATTTTTTAGACGTGTTTACAAAAACAGAAGTGAGCGGCGCGCTTGCGGCAACGGTCTTTCATACAAACGCGATTAAAATACCGTCGCTTAAAAAATATCTGCAAAAATGCGGATTGCCTATACGAATATGAATTTAAACTTCAAAAAACAAAACGGGTTAATCCCCGCAATCATCCAAGATGCAAATACTTGCAAAGTGCTTATGCTAGGGTTTATGAATAAGGAAGCCTATCAAAAAACGCGTCGCGTAAAACGCGTTACATTTTACAGCAGATCAAAAAAGCGGCTTTGGACAAAAGGAGAAACGAGCGGCAATTATTTAGAAGTCATAGACATCAAACCCGATTGCGATCGTGACGCGATACTTATTAAAGCGATTCCAAAAGGGCCGACTTGCCACAGTGGCGCGTATTCGTGCTTTGGAGAAGAGTCCGGAAACAATATTATTTTTTTTGAATCTCTCCGCGCTCTTGTAGAAAAACGTAAACACGACATGCCGCTTGTCCCGTCTGCGGGGGAAGGTTCTTATACCGCATCCCTCTTTCGCGCCGGTATTTCCAAAATCGGCGCAAAAGTTACTGAAGAAGCGGAAGAAGTCGCGCGCGCGGCAACAAGCGAGGGGAAAGCGCGAGTAATAGAAGAAATAAGCGATTTATTGTATCACCTCACTGTTTTAATGGCGGAGACAAAAGTAGACTGGATGGATATAGAGCAGTGTCTTATTCTGCGGAGAGGTTAGCCGTACTTGTTTTTTCCGCTGGTTTTTCTATACTAGAAACCGCATCATGAAAGTTATTTTACAGAAAATCAGCGCGGTAATTTTTGACATGGACGGCGTGCTTGTTGACACAGAACGCGCGTGGTTTCAGACAACAAAAGAATGGTTATCCGGCTTAATAGGAAAAGAGTGGGACGAGGAGGAAGAAGCCCGCATTACAGGAAAAAGCGTGCCTGATATTTATCGTTCTTTGAATGAACTTTATCATTTTTCAATAAGCGGCCAGCAATTTTTTGATAAGTATAATGCGCTCGCAGAATATGTGTATATGGTGCATGCGGAGCTAAATGGGCATGTCAAAGAAACGCTTGAGGCGATACGCGGTTCTAAAATTCCTATTGCTCTTTCTTCTTCATCGCCGCATTCATGGATTAACATGATGCTCTCTCGTTTCTCACTTGCGCAGTATTTTTCTGTAGTCGCAAGTTCTGAAGACGTCGGTTTTGTTGGGAAACCCGCGCCGGATATTTACCTTTATACAGCGAAACTGTTGAATATAGCTCCAAGAGAATGCGCCGTTATTGAGGACTCAAGAAACGGCGTTCTTTCAGCCGTATCCGCGGGAATGATCGCAATCGGCTATCGGACGCTGTATAATCCAAACCAAGATTTAAGCAAAGCCCGCGCAATTATCACTGATTTAATGGATATTGCATCGTATCTTCATGAGAATAACCACACTTGACATTAAACACTACAAAACCATAGAAGACCATCTTGCGATTACATGTTTTTCTGATCTTCAAATTTTAATCGGGCCCAATAACGCCGGAAAAACAAATGTTCTGGACGCAATAGAACTTTTCTTCAGCCCTAACCTGAACCCGGAACGATTTTACGATTCTCATTCTAATCTTTCAGTATCAATTCTTTTAGATGACGGCGCGGAGCTTGATGTTTCTTATAAAAACGACGAACGGAGCTACTCTTTGTTCGGTTCGCCAGTTTCCGGCGCCGATGAACGAGTGGCTGTCGCGAGTAAACGGTTTATGCGCGTCCGAACAGAGATTTCAGTGCGCCGGCTCATCACGCACGACCTTCGCGCGTTTGCCGAGCATAATCGGGAGAAGTATAAAGAATTTTGCGCGACTCTTGAACAATACTTTGAAGACATTGAGCTTTCGGAAAAATTGTTCCTTGACAACGTGCGCATGGATCGCCACGATCGCCCGATTGGCCGCCTTGGCGACGGATTCCGGCGGCTCTTTATCATGCTTTTTTACATATTTCATCCGAGTTACGACATCATTCTCATTGACGAGGCGGAATTGCATCTTCACCCCACAGTTATCAAGCGATTTCTTAAAATTCTTTCAGACGCGCGTTACGGAAAGCAGATTTTTTTAACAACGCACAGTTCTGTTTTTGTTCAGCCATCTACAGTGCCGCATGTGTGGCGCATTTCCCGAGACGAACATCAAAATACGAAAATATACGGGCTCCGAAATTGCGGCATAGAGTATGAGGGCGATCGGCTCGCGCAGGAGTTGAACGCTGACAACACAGAGATGTTTTTTGCAGATTTAGTATTGCTAGTTGAAGGCGTTTCTGATAGGATCCTTCTACGAGGCCTGATTGATCGGTTTTATCTTGGCAAAAGCGACATTAAGGTGATTTATGCAGGAGGAAAAGGGAATATTGATGTTTATGCAAAGCTCTGCGACGAGTTTCACATTCCCTACCGCATTCTTCTTGATAAAGACGCGCTTCAAGGCGTGTGGTCCGGGCACATCCGTCGCGCGCTTGATGGCCATAACGCAGATTCAACAGAGCAAAAAGTGCGGATTCTCAAAGAGCGAGGTATTTATATTTTAGAAGGCGCGCTTGAAAACAGTTATCCGAAAAAGTATCAAAAAAAAGACACCAAACCCTTGAACGCTCTCTACGCCTCGCAGTTGATAACAAAAGAGGATTTGTCGTCGCCTAAGATGAGGGTGATAAGGGAGGTGGTTGAAGCTTTGTAAAAACATTATTATGAAGCGAAGGAAATTCATTATTTATATCCTATTCTTCAGTATTATTATAGTACTTGGCTTTTTGTTAGAACACTATAGAATTTTACCGTTATCACGAGTAAGTTCTGTGTTATTTTGTGAAGCTCGAGGCGGAGAATATCAATATGTTTTTGGATATGGAAAGTGGGTTTGTAATTTCAGGACATCTGATGCACATAAATCCTGTTTTGATGGTGAAGAGTGTGAAGGAGGCTGTTTCGCTACAAGAGAAACAATAAAGGAAATCAATGATGAAGAAATGAAAGGGGATGGTAAAGGTTGGGGTGAAATTACTCCTTTCCAATATGTAGGTGAATGCGGTGCATGGAGGTATGCACATAGTGGGTGTTTTCCATTCTTATCAAATGGTAAAATAATTAATGTAAGCAGTTTTACTTGTTAAGTTTTACGTTTTTTAAGATAGTTTCCGCGTTACTTGCGGTAAAAGGGATTATTCCAAAAACACACAAAGGCGGATTACAGCAATTTTCTCTGCATTTTATAAAATCTGATCTTGTTGATAGAAAGTATGCGAAGATTATGGCGCAACTTATGGAAAAGCGAGGAGAAGCAGATTATGAATTTTACAGCGTTATAACCCAAAAAGAAGCGCGCGAAGCGATTAAAAATGTTAAAGTATTCAAACAGACTGTAGAAAAAAGTATCAATATATTGTTTGGCAAAGTGTAAGAATATGCGGAAATCAACCATTGTAAAAATTATAGTGACGTTGATTCTTCTTGGCGGAGTCATTGTTGTTTTTAATCTATATAATGATGGGGATGAAAATGTGCCGGAAAAAAAGTTGCGATCAATAGAAGTTGTCTCCGTAGAACCGGAAAGAGTTGCCCCTGGAACAGTGAGTGTTATTACTTTTGTGACTAAAGGGTCTGATAAGGCATTATGGTTGAAAGACAACGATTCTATTATATTGCCTAATAAGTATGGATTGTTGGAAGGAAGCTATTTCACTATACGGCCTAATATGAGTGGAGGGAAAATACTATCAATAGAACGTGGGCAAAAGCCAGGGTATTATATTGTCCAGTACCAATCTCCAACGAACCCCTTTTTTACTAGTTCTTATCCAGTAAAGATTTCTATTGGTTTGGAACGTTATCGTGGGTATGAACGCCGTGGGCGTGTATTTGTCGCATTAGAAGATGTAGCTACAGTTACCGTATTAAATCCAAGTGCCGTTGAAGATGTTGATATTACTTTGAAACGAACAGGAGATTTAGGATATACAGGAGGAGGTGTGAGTTTATATAAAGGAGCGTGCGAAAAAACAGAGGACTGCAAAGCCATGTATAATTTTGTGCCATGGAATACAAAAGACGGCGCGGCGATTCAAGAGCAAGATGCGGTGCAACTGGAGTGCACAGCCAACCAATGTATTTTGCCAGCTACATACAGAGCAATTGGCGTGTGGTGCAATGCAAAATCACAATGCGATACAAGACGAATAGTAAAGAAAAATTTAGCAGAATATCCTGAATTGACTTGTGATACTGATAATGAACGTTGTATTGGAGCTGATACTGGTGTTAATTGTATTATATTCAATCGCGATCAATTTGTAGGCCCGATTGATATTCCAGCAGTAGAAAGATGCGACATTGGATTATTATGTGATGATGAACGTGGGGCATGTGAGTATGATTTTGGCATCTCTGATTATCCTCACAAAGATAGTTTTAAGGTATACGATTGATAAACTGTGAAATTTTAATAACATGTGCCGAGGCAAAAGTTTTCGGTTCCATGTTTTACAAAAATATGACGACATTTTTATACATCATCATCGGCGCCATAGTGCTCATAGTATTATGGCTCGTCGCCGCGTATAACGGCTTGATCACAAAGCGAAATCGCGTTGACGAAGGATGGTCGGATATTGAGGTTCAACTCAAACGCCGTCACAGTTTGATTCCGAATTTAGTGGAAACAGTGAAAGGGTACGCGTCGCACGAAAGCGGCGTGTTTGAAAAAGTAACCGAGGCGCGCTCCAATGCGATTTCCGCCAAAACCCCGCAGGAGCACTTGCAGGCGGAAAATATGCTATCAGGAGCTTTGAAAACTTTATTTGCTGTGACAGAGGCTTATCCGGAGTTAAAAGCAAACCAAAATTTTGCAAAACTGCAAGATGAGCTCACCGACACCGAAGACAAAATCCAGGCCGCGCGGCGGTTTTACAACGGACAGGTGCGGGACTACACAACCGCGATTCAGCGTGTGCCGACAAACATCGTAGCCAATTTTTTTCACTTCACTGCGCGCGAATTTTACGACCTTGACGAAACTCCTGAAGCGCGTGAAGATGTCAAAGTAAAATTTTAATCGCTCGCTATGGAACCATTCGGCATCCCAAAATGGCTCACCACACTTTTTTTTGTGATGGGCGTACTCATTATTGTGCCTATCGTGTATTTTATTCTCTTTATGATTTTTGTTGCGTCAGACACTAAAGGCGTGTAATTTATGTACAAACCAATTGTTGTCAACAAACGCAAAACATGGAGTTTAATCACTGTGTTTCTGATTTTTATAATCGGGCTTGGGTGGCTGTTTTCGCGCGTTTACCCGGAATATTCTTTTATTCTGCCCGTGGCGGTAATTTTTTCAGTGATCTCAAGCTGGATAAGTTACTTTTATTCCGACAAAATCGTGCTTGCCATTTCGCGCGCGAAAGAAATTAAAAAGCAAGACAACCCTTACCTGTATCGCATGGTAGAAAATTTGTGCATTACTTCCGGCTTGCCAGCGCCTCGCGTTTACATTATAGACGATACCGCTATGAACGCGTTTGCAACCGGCCGCGATCCTAAACACGCAACAGTCGCCTTTACTAAAGGAATTATAGATCGTTTAGAAAATGAGGAGCTGGAAGGCGTTGTAGCGCACGAGCTTTCGCATATTAAAAATTATGATACGCGATTGCAGACGATTGTCGTAACGTTGGTCGGAGTAGTTGTATTGATGTCTGATTTTTTCTTGCGCATGACATGGTTTGGGCATCGTCGGCGGGATTCTGATCGCGGTGGCGGCCAACTACAGGCAATTTTTATGATTCTCGCGCTTATTCTTGCTATTCTCGCGCCTCTTGCGGCGATACTCATTCAACTTGCAATCTCCCGCAAGCGTGAATTTTTGGCAGACGCCGAGGGTGCGCTTCTTACCAGATATCCTGACGGGCTTGCGCGAGCGCTTGAAAAAATTTCCCATGATGCTGAACCATTAGAAGTTGCAAATAAAGCAACAGCGCATCTGTATTTCGCAAACCCGTTAAAAGGCGGTGTTGTTTCTAAACTATTTTCCACACACCCGCCAATTGAGGAGCGAGTGCGGGCGCTTCGGGGGATGACGAGGTAAAATTTGTGGCTCTTAGTTTCAAAAGCTCTTCTCTCGCGACTTTGCGATCATCCCACATAATAAGCCCATCTTTAACCGCCATCGCTTCTTCACAGCCCTTGCCTGTTAAGGCAATCGTGCCGCCGTCGCATGAAAGCGCGACGGCTTTTTTAATTGCTTCGCGGCGGTCAAGAATTTTCCAATAATTGCGATTGATCGCGCGAGACGGATCCGTCTTCATCCCTTCTTCAAGTTGATCCATAATTTCCTCCGGGTCATCATCATAAGGATCTTCGTTTGTGAAGATGACATATTTTGCGTGCTGTGAAGCAAGTTTGCCTAAGATTGGGCGTTTTGCTTTGTCTCGTCCTCCTCCGCAAGCGCCAAGAACAGCGACTAAAACAGGCTTCTCTCCGTTTCCATGCAATTCTCTGATCGTCTTGTAAACCGCGCTAAGCGCCGCCGGATCATGCGCGTAATCAACTACGATCGTTATATTGCGAATGGAATTGCGTATAATTTCCATCCGTCCCGGAAGCGGTTCAAATGAGGAGACCGCGCCTTGTATCACTTCCATCTGAACTCCAAGCGAAAGCGCCGCGGAAATCGCCGCCGCCGAGTTGTAGACGTTAAAAAGCCCGAGCAGTTTTGTAGTGAAAACATATTTTTTTCCATCAAATTCTGCCTCAAATTCCGAACCTTGCTCTGATAAATGATATTCTCTTATCTGCAAAATCTTCAACTCTGAACCGTAGTTTTGAGTTTTGAGTTTTGAGTTTTGAGTTTTATACACCCATTTCTCTCCAGCCTTAAACTTCAAAAAATACTCTGCCGCAGAGTCGTCTCCGTTTACAACGCTCCCTCCTCGCTCGTTTAGCGTAGAAAATAACTTACCCTTGGCTTCCCGGTACTTTTCAAACGAACCGTGGGACTCAATATGCTCTGGCGTGAGATTCGTGAAAACAGCGACGCTATAGCGAATTCCAAAATGGCGATACTGCTTAATGCCCTCGGAAGTAGTTTCAACAACCGCGTGCGTGCAACCCTCGGAAACCATCTCGCGCAAAAGCCGTTGTAATCCAAACCGCCCCTGCATGCCCTGTTTTGTGCGATTGCTCCAAACACGATCTCCTATTTTGAAGTTGATCGTCGTCGTAAGCCCGGTCTTATATCCTGTGGCTGATAGAATATGCGCGATCAAGTTGCAGACAGTCGTTTTTCCGTTTGTGCCTGTAACACCGATAACAGTGAGACGGCGCGATGGGAAGCGGTACCATAAATTAGCCAAGACAGCTAATAATAGATGATAGAGCGCAATAAATGATTCAGGTAAATGAGAACGGATAAACTGTTTCATATTTAAGAAGTCATGCGTATTTCTCACGCAACATACGCGCCACAGCAACCTCATTTTTTAGCTTCTCGTATGCCTCGTCAAGAGGAATTTCGGCTTGAGAGGAAGGCGCAAATCCACAGTCCGGATTTAACACTATTCTTTCAGGCGGCACAAAAAGCAACGCTCTCTCAACTCTCTGCGCGATTTCCAAAGGAGATTCAATATGTTCAAATCGGCAATCAACGCATCCAAAACCGATTGTAAACCGCTCCGGCAACTTCGCAAGAGCTTGAATATCTCCTGCAGAGGGAATGCTGTACTCTAACACAAACTGGTCAAGATCAATTTCGCTGATAAATGGAATAATCGCGTCATAACTTCCCTCGCCGATCCATCCTCTTCGTCCTTTATTTCTTCTGCAAAGATGCAAAGCTCTTTCAACTCCTCCAATCCCTTGCGTCACCTCATGCACAGCGCGGCACGCGTAGCGCAATTCATCGTCCGGATTTTTATACTCTGCGCGCGTTTTAGGATCAACAAAAAGGCAGATATGAGGATCGTCAATTTGAATGACATCCGCGCCTGCGTCTTTTGCGAGCAGTAATTCTTTCCGAAGAATCGGAATAAGCGCTGTAATAAAATCTCTTCTTAAAGGATACGCGTCTCTTGATCGTTCAGCATCCCACATCCGCACGCCTAAAAGATACGGCGACGGCATGCAAACTTTCACTTTTTTATTCGTATGCTGTTTCAAAAATTTAACCTCGCGCGCAAAAAAGCCGGGAGAAATATGCTCTAAACGCGTTGTTACTATATGCCACGTTCTGCCGTCATCAAAATAATGCTCAAATCCGCTTGCAATTTGCGCGATGACGCCAATGTAAGATTTTCTGCGCCACTCGCCGTCTGAAATAATATCAACTCCTGCATGCTCCTGAAGAGCGATAACATACTGCACAGCCGTATCCATCAAAGATGAAAATGGATCGCTGTCAGAAAGAATAATATCCTGCACAAATTTCGGCCTTGGCAGACTGCCAACCACGCTTGCGGGAAATAAAAGTGATTGCGCCATAAAGTATTGTTTGGAACGCTGTTATACGTTCACAACGGTTCTCCAATGTATATTCGCATACTGGTAATCTTCTAAAGTGTCAACCTCAATATACTCGCCGTCTGTTGTTACGCAATGCACCGGCACGCCGTCCTGAATCATATAATCAAGTAGGTGAATAAGATACGCCTTCCGCAGAGGAGCAGAAAACGCGCCTTCGTCATTCATCGCGCGCGCATAATAACGTTTTAATAAATTCGCTCCGCGCGTGGAAAATCGCGCAAGACCTATAAACTCTCCATGCGCCTCGCTCGGCGTTATTTCTCTTGTTACAGATAACACCTGATCTCCCGTTACTATTACCTTTTCCGCGTCGGATGGCGGATGAAGGGAACGATGTTTGTAGCGAATCTCCCATGCTGTGTCAATCGCGATCGTAATGTCATTATTGCTGTCTTGTAGTTTACGAACCAGCTTGGGTGTATAGAGAATGTCCGCATACGAGGAAATAAATCCTCCATCCATATCTCCTTCCGCGTAAAATAACGACTGCAAGATATTGTTATTAGCCCATTCTGTATTATGCCTGAAACGTAAATTTTTATACCGGCGCTTCACAATATCAATAAGATATCCGCCGACAAAAACTATGTCGCGCATGCCGTTTTCAGAGAAGGCATTGAGAATCCAATCTAAAATGCTCCTGCCGCAGATTTGTGTAAAACATTTTGGCTCGTTTTCTGTGAGATGTTCTAAACGCCGTCCTCGTCCGGCTCCAATAATAATTGCTTTCATTGTGATTTGAATTTAACTGCTCTGCTCGCTCGCCGCCATGAGGAAGTGGAGTGTTAACGCGTACCGGATTGCCAGATGTAAGATCACGACCAATATTTGTTGTTGAACGCACGGATATAATACACGGAGCGTTTTCTTTTAGCGTGCGGTGTATTTCCGCAAGCGCCGCCTCTATTTTCTCTAAACTGCTCAAATTATGCAATACCCGCCAACAAAGCGCACCGTCAATGCTTTGATCTTGAAATGCGATATGTTCTAAATCCATTTGGAGAAACTCTGCTTGAGGATTCTTTTGCCGAGCAATTTTGAGCTCATTTTCCGCCGCGCCTATATCAGTTCCAATCACAGTCGCCTTCCGCGCAATATCCTGCAAAGCGGGAATATTGCGACCGGTGAAAGTTCCAAAGTCAGCGATAACAGGATCACCGCTTTGCGGCTCGCGAAGATTGTTGCGAAGAAACTCAATAATTTCCGCTTGATGCGGAGAATGATCGCCTATAGAATATCTGTCTTTTTTTGATTGATCAGTCCAAAAACTATATTCTTTTGACATGGTTTTATGCACATCAACTAAAAACAACCCCCAAACGAGGGCTGTTTTAATGTTGGTGATTTTAGATTATTGCAAACACTTATCCAGCCGCCGTTTGGTGGTCTTCACGCATCATTCCCATCATCATGACTACTGTAAAATGGATAGTGTTCATAGAACGGTGGGAGTATAAAGTAAATAAGGTATGATGTCAAATTTTGGCAAAAAACGGTGCGGCTTTGTCAAAAGTTTCTTTCCATTCACGGTTCATCTTTGAATCATAAACTATTCCGCCGCCGACGTTTAGATACACGCAATCGTTTTTTTTGATGAGCGAACGAATGATTATCGCCATGTCAGAATCTCCGGAAGGTTCAATGTATCCTAAAACGCCTGTATAAAAACCGCGCGCGCGTGGCTCAAGTTCGGCAATAATTTCCATTGCGCGTTTTTTCGGGCATCCGGTAACTGATCCGCCGGGAAACATTGAAATAATCGCTTCAGCAGAACTCATATTTTTTCGCAAACATCCTTGCACATGCGAGTTTGTATGCCAGACTGACCTATGCGCTGTAACGCCTCTCTGTTTAACAATTTCCACAGAGCCGATTTCGGAGACTTTTCCGATGTCGTTGCGTAAAAGGTCTGTAATCATCATCAGTTCCGCGCGCTCTTTTTCGCTCTCAAGTAAATCGCGCTTTTGCCGTTCATCTTCGGCGCGCGTCTGCCCTCGCGGGCGAGTTCCTTTAATGGGATACGTTTCAATCACGCCTTTGCGCACACTGACGAATCGCTCCGGAGAACTTACAAGTATCGTAAATCCGTCTCCTTCTAAATATCCGAGAAACGGCGCGGGGTTTGCGCTCATGAGAGATGTAAAAAGCGAGCGCGGATTTTTCTCCGTACGCGCTTCCAGCCGATGCGTGAGATTGATTTGATAAATGTCCCCGGCGCGGATGTGCTCTCTCGCGCGCGTGTATGCGGTTTTGTACCATGATTGCGTAAATGGGCTTGATTCTTGAAAATTCAATCCGAGAAATTTCGCATTACTTTTCACTGGACTTACAGCTTGGTCATCGCGCAAGATGTAGTCATCAAAACTGTAAAAAAATATGTCTGGAAGATTAAGATCATCGCACGGTTCACGCGATATAGACATTAATTCGTATCCAAGATCATAGCTGATCGCGCCGACGAGCAGTCGCCCGAGCGCCAGTTGTTTTTTTGAAAATGAGAGAAATTGCTCCGCGCCGTTTGTTTTACCAACCCCGCGAGTATAGGAAAATGTCTCTGCCGGATTCCGCGCGGCAATCGTTTTCCAGCCGTTATTACAAGCGCTTGTTAAAAAGCAAACCAGCGATTCTTGTTTTGTCAACCGTTCAAATATGGTGTTCATATAGTCTAACTATTTCGTGATTGGCCGGGAGCGCCCGCATAAGTTCTAAAATAGTTTTGTTCAATTTCGGATGCGATACTCCGGGCGCGATTTCCGCAAGTGGAATGAGCACAAACGCCCTGTCGCTCATCTTTTGATGCGGGATTGATAGCAGGCGTGTTTGAATTACCCGCGTTCCGTAGAGGAGGATATCAAGGTCAATTGTTCGCGGTCCGTAGCGCGCAGTTTGCTCACGTCCAAGCAGTTTTTCCGTTGCCTTTAGAGCTACAAGAAGCGCATGCGGAGAGAGATGCGTTTCAATCTCAACTGCCATGTTCAAAAACCATCCCTGATTCGTATAGCAAACCGGTTCGGTTTCGTAGAGAAGAGAGCGCTGTTTTATGCGCGCGTATCGCCGCAGTTTTCTAAGCGCACGGTTGAGATACCGCGCCCGGTCGCCGACGTTTCCGCCAAGCGATACAAATACACCTTCAACGTTCGCCGGAGTATTCAACATATGTGTCTTCGGTTTCATGGAGCGTGATTTTTACAAGCGGCAATTTCCCATTGAGCCGCTCCCAAATCCAGATTGCAATATGTTCCGCAGTCGGATTTTCAAAGCGATCGTTCAGGTGCGAGTGATCAAGCTCGGTCATCACTTCACGTTGAACCGTCTCTTCTATAATGTGAAAATCTATGACCATGCCGTCGGGCTTTACCGCGCCCTGTACGGTAACGGTAAGTTTATAGTTGTGTCCGTGCAAATTTTCACACTTGCCGCGGTATTTGGTGAGAAAGTGAGCGGCGGCAAAGCGAAAGGCGCATGAAACGTTTAAGGATTGCATACGGAGATTTTTTTATGAAATCGTCTGCAAAAGATCGTATAATTTTTTAACCTCGTGCGTCCGGAGAATTCGCGCGCCATTTAGCGCGGCGATCACTTGTATTGGTAGTCCGCGCTCGTCGCGTGAATCAATCTCGCCTCCAAGAAACGATTTGCGCGAAATGCCGATAAGAATTTGGTAACCGAGATATGTTAATTCATGGAGCCGCGCGATGATTTCAAAACTGTATTTCGGAACCGCGCTTACAAAATGCCCGAGACCGGGGTCAAGAATAATTTGCGGTTTTTTAATTCCGTGTGTTCGCGCGTACGCAATGCGTTTTTTCCAAAACTCGCTGATCGTCTGGATAATATCCGCGTACCGTTTTTTCTTGAGAGTTGTCCGCGGGGTTTTATCTTTTGCGTACATAAGAACAACCTGACAGCGATAACGCGCAATTATCTCTCCCATCCTCGGATCTCCGCGAAGCGCTGTTACGTCGTTAATCATATTTGCTCCGGCTTTTAGCGCGGCCTCTGCGATGTCGGACTTATACGTATCAATTGAAATTGGAATCTGCGATCGTTTCCGAATAGCGCGGACAACTGGAATTATCCTACTATACTCTTCCTCAACACCAACCAGTTTGCTTTTCGGGCCCGTTGATTCCCCTCCGATATCAATAATGTCCGCTCCTTCGCGCTCCATTTCTTTTGCGCGCGCGAGCGCTTTTTCCATACCCATAAACTGCCCGCCGTCCGAGAACGAGTCCGGCGTTACGTTTAGGACTCCCATAATGAGCGGTTTTGTCATACGGCTATACATTAGGCGATTTTTCCGCTCGGCGCAAGCCTGCCGGTAGGCAAGTGGGCGCGTGGCAGTTTTCATTGAAATTTTTTCTGTATGTCGTATGATGGCGATATACCGATATGCGCTACTTTTTCATCTTCGGCAATCATCCCATGCTTTCCTCTGCAGAACTTACAGCGGTTTTGGGTGGCGGCGGTTTTATTTTTGAAATGGGCTATTGCGTTTTTGAGCGCGAGCAAGAGCTTGATCTTACAGATTTGCAAGAACGCCTGGGCGGGGTTGTGAAGTGCGGCGTTGTTCTAAAGAATACGTCTCGGACATCACTCTTTGACGATGCGTATCAGGATATTCACGCATCGGCGCAGTGGAACCAAAAAATTTCTTTTGGCATAAGCTCGTACGGAGTTTCGTTGCCTATTAAACAACTTGGACTATCTTTGAAAAAAAGGTTTAAAGATGAAGGCGTCTCGTCCCGGTTTGTTACATCCAAAGAGCCAAATCTTTCCTCTGTTATTGTTAAAACTAATAAACTTTTAACCGATCGCGGACGCGAACTGGTTCTCATGCAAACGAGTGGCGAGATCGTGATTGGTAGAACGCGCGAGGTTCAGCCATTTACAGAATTATCTTTGCGCGATTACGGTCGGCCGATACGAGACGCAAAGTCCGGCATGATTCCGCCGAAGCTCGCGCGGATGATGATTAACATGGCTCGCGTCCCGCATGGCGGAACGATTTTAGATCCATTTTGCGGATCGGGCACGATTTTGCAAGAGGCGCTTCTTATGGGGTATAAAAACGTGATCGGCGCGGACGTTTCAAAAAAGGCAATTGACGGCGCAAAAGCAAATCTTGCATGGCTTTCATCAGTCATACCGTCAGCGAATTCCAATACAGCGCGGCTTATAACTACAGATGCCCGCGCTCTTGAGAGTGTCATTCCTCCACATTCAATTGACGCGATCATTACCGAGCCGTATCTTGGTCCGCCACTTACCGGAAAAGAGTCAGAGAATGTAATCCAGAACATAATAAATGAACTGGAACAGTTGTACAAATCAGTTTTTACAACATTTCACCAGATTCTTTCTTCAAACGGCAGACTTATCATTATCTTTCCCATTATTCATCACAAACGAATTTCCATTGAGTGTTTTGTAAAGAGCGGTTTTACTCAAGACAAATTTTTTGCAAAATTATACGATGACAAAAAGCGAGGTTCTCTTCTGTATCAACGAGAGAGGCAAAAAGTGCGTCGGGAGATTTTTGCGCTAAATAAAATATGAAACTATCGCTTAAATTATCCGAATCACTGCTCATTACTTCCCGGCCAAATATCTTTTATTTTTCAGGCATTGATATTTCTGGCGGCGTGTTTTTACTGATAACGCGCGAGAAAAAAATTATATTTGGAGACGCGCGGTTTATCAAAGAGGCCGCTCGTATCGCAAAAGGATGCGAGGCGGTTGCTGTTTCAAAAGAGAGTGATGCGTGGTGGCGGGAGACACTGCAAAAACACCGCATCAAAACCCTGTATTTTGAACCTCACGATTTAACATTTGCAAAATTGAAAAGGTTTAAGCTGTTATCTCGCGGAGTTGTGAGAGTAATGCCTTCCAAAATAAACCTTCGCGAATTGCGGAGCATCAAACGAAGCGATGAACTCGCCGCAATTAAAAAAGCGATTTCTGTTACTGAAGATATTATGGACGAGACTGTTCAACAAATTCGCGCGGCTCTTCGCGGCAGAAAACATTTGAGCGAACGCGACTGCGCGCTTTTTATTCGTTCCCGCGCCCTTTATTACGGATGCGAGGAACTTTCTTTTGATCCGATTATCGCGTTTGGAAAAGCGAGCGGCGTCCCTCACCATCTTCCATCCCGCGCGCGATTTTTGAAAAAAGGCGATATAGTGTTAATTGATATGGGAGTAAAATATCGCGGATACTGCGCGGACATAACGCGGACATTTTTCACAGCTCCGCCGACAGCGCAACAAACAGAAATTTATAATCGCGTGCTTGCGGCGCAAACTGATGCGATCTCGCTCATAAAACACGGAGTCCGCGCGAGCGAGGTGTATGAGGCGGCTGTAAAAAAACTTGGGAGTTTTGCGTCTCACTTTACTCACGGCTTGGGACACGGGGTTGGCTTGGAAATCCACGAACACCCTAACTTAAAACTAAAAAGCCCTGACATATTGCAGTCAGGGCAAGTTATTACAGTTGAGCCAGGATTGTATTTCTCGTGGGGCGGTGTGCGGATTGAGGATATGGTTTTAGTTGTAAAAAATAGCTTTTCGCTTGTTACGCGATTCACAAATCCACTATTATTTTAATCCATTTTTCCCATATCTTGACTTTACCGATTCGCGCAATACTCCGCCAGCGTCCTCACTCCAAAACCCGTGGCTCCTTTGCCTATATAAAGGTTCATGGGTTTATCAACCCAGGCCGGGCCAGCGATGTCCAGATGCGCCCAAGGAATTTTGCCGACAAAATGCTCCAAAAAAATCGCGCCCATAATCGCTCCGCCGCCTTTCAAAATTGAGATGTTGCGAAGATCAGCGACATCGCTCCTCATCGCTTCTTTGTATGACTCCTCAAGCGGCAGTTGCCAGATTTTTTCGCCTGCAACGCGTCCGGAGGCAATAATGGCGTTCCCAAGTTCTTCATTATTTCCGATTAAGCCTGCAACGGCATCCCCAAGCGCAACAATGCACGCGCCGGTTAAGGTTGCAAGGTCAATGATCGCGTCTGATTTATTTTGGAGCGCGTATGTAATTGCGTCTCCTAAAATAATCCGCCCCTCGGCGTCGGTGTTCAACACTTCAACTGTTGATCCGTTTCGCATAGTGATGATGTCGCCGGGCCGGATTGAAGAGGCTGAAACCATATTTTCGCAAGTTGCGATAATACCGTGAATTTCGCGCGGAACCCGCAATTTTGGCAAGATTGAAAAAAGCCCGAGAACTGTTGCG